>NZ_BAABJQ010000047.1:0-53178 GCF_039543385.1 Rugosimonospora acidiphila | reverse complement strand
CGACCTCACTCACCCAGCCCGCCACGGCCGCATCTGTCACGAGCGAGCCTGGCACCCCGGACTGGCTCGAACCAGTCCGCCACGTCATCGCCGCCCACCCCGAGGTGGCCACGGCGGAAGTCACCCTTGAGCCGGACCCGGCCTCGCCCGGGACCAAGCGCGTGGTGGCGCGGATCCGCCCCGTCGATGCGCCCGACGCCACGCAGGACCAGGCCCGTGTCGATGAGTGGCACGTCATCTACGAATGGGTGTACGGCGAGCTGACCCCCTCCGGTGGCCTCGGCGACAACTTCGTCGGTTGGAACAGCAGCTACACGGGCGAGCCGATCCCGCTAGAGCAGATGCGCGAGTGGCGGGACGCCACGGTGACGCGCATCCGGTCGCTGCGCCCGGCGCGGGTACTGGAGATCGGCGTGGGTACGGGTCTGCTGATGGGCCAGCTCGCCGCCGAGTGCGAGTCGTACCTCGGCACCGACTTCTCCGAGACCGTGGTCGAGACCCTGCGCGAGCAGGTCGCCGCACAGCCGGAGCTGACCGGCCGGGTCCGGCTGGAGGCCCGCGAGGCGAACGACTTCACCGGGCTGCCCGAGGGCGGCTTCGACACCGTCGTCATCAACTCGGTGGTGCAGTACTTCCCGGACGGCCGCTACCTCGCCGACGTCATCGCCGGAGCCATCCGGATGCTGGCGCCCGGCGGGGCGGTCTTCGTCGGCGACGTGCGTAACCGGCGGCTGCTGCGCGCCTTCCGTGCCGCCGTGGTGGCCGGCGAGCTCGACAAGGAGAGCCCCGAGGAGGCCCTCGTACTGGTCGAGCGCAGCACCGCGGAGGAGAAGGAACTCGTCGTCGACCCCGCGTTCTTCCCGGCGCTGGCGCGGGAGGTGCCGGACATCGCCTCGGTGGACGTGCGCGTCAAGCGGGCGCGGCACCACAACGAACTCAGCCGGCACCGGTACGACGCCGTCCTGCGCAAGCGGCCCGCGTCGCCCGCCCAGCCGGCCGCGACGACGCTGCCCTGGGACACGGTGGCCGACGGCCTGGTGGGGCTGCGCGCCCTGCTGGCGCACGCGGCCGGCCCGGTACGGATCACCGGCGTGCCCAACCGCCGGGTCGCGGCGGAGGTCGCGGCACTGCGGCGGCTGGACGCCGGTCTGCCGCTCGGACAGCAGCCCGGCGACACGGCCGGCCCGGATCCGGAGGAGCTCTGGGCGCTCGGCGCCGAGCTGGGACTGCACACGGTGGTGACCTGGGCGGCCGACGGCTCGCCGGGGCGCCTCGACGTCGTCTTCGGCGGGGACCCGCAGCTCGCACCGGCCACCCCGGACGCGGAGTTCGGCCCGGTGCCCAGCTACGCCAACGATCCGGCCGTCGCCTCGGCGGCCACCGCCGGACTGGTCACCGCGCTGCGCGAGTACCTCGCGGAACACCTGCCGGCCGACCGGATCCCGCAGGCAATCGTCGTGCTCCGAGGCAACCCGGAGGAGACCGGAGGAGAACCGAGATGACTGCCGTGTCGTGGCGCCCCGCGTCGCGCAAGGAGGAGAGCCTCTGGCTGCTCGAACGGCTGGTGCCGGACGAGGGTGTCAACAACGTGCCGGGCGTGGCCGTACGGGTTGCCGGACGGCTCGACCGTGAGGTGCTGCGTACCGCCGCCGAGCTCGTGTTCCGCCGGCACGACGTGCTGCGTACCGTCTTCAGCTCGGAGGACACCCGGCTGCTCAAGCGGGTGGTCCCGGTCGGCGAGGCGCGGTTCGACCTGGTCGGCGACGAGTCGACCGTCGACGCCGAGGCCGCGGTACGCGAGATAGTGACGACTCCGTTCGCGCTGGACGGCACGTGCCTGCTGCGGCTCGGGCTGTTCCACGGCCCGGAGCACGACCTGGTGGCCGTGGCGGTGCACCACCTCATCTTCGACGGCAGCTCGATGTCGATCTTCGTGGACGAGTTGAGGGCCGCCTACGACGCCGTCCAGTCGGGCACCGCGCCGGCCCTGGACGCCGTCGAGACCGTGGCGCCCTGGCCGGAGACCGAGCCGACCCCGGCCAGCCTCAAATTCTGGCGCGAGCACCTGCGTGGCTTCGACTCGGCGGCCACCGGGCTGTGGTGCGGGCGACCGGAGAGCGCGCAGCCGACGCTGCACGGTGACCACTTCGTCCACCACTTCTCGGCGCGGGCGGCGGCGACCGTGGGCGCGATGCAGCAGCAGCTGCGCGCGCCGGACGCCGTCATCCTGCTGGCCGCCTACTACGCCCTGCTCGGGCTGCACGGCGCGGGCCCGGACGTGTGCGTCGGCTTCCCGGTGAACGTTCGCAGCCAGCAGGCCCAGCGGGCGATCGGGTACCACGTGAACATCGTCCCGCTGCGGGTGCGGTTCGACCCCCGGCAGACCTTCCGGGCGTTCGCCACCAAGGTCCGCGACCTGTTCTTCGAGGCCATCGCCCACGCCGACGTGCCGATGGACGTGCTGCTGCCCGAGGTCAACCGGGCCGACTCGTCCTGGCGTACCACCATGTTCCGGCACGTCTTCAACTACATGCCCTTCGCCGGCCAGGGCGGCTTCACCATCGGCGGCCTGCCCGCGGAGATCATCGAGGCGGACGCCGGGCACAGCAAGTTCGACCTGGAGTTCATCGTGCTGCCCTCGCGCGAGGGCAGCCGGCTCAAGATCGTCTACGGCACCGAGGTGCACGACGATCAGACCGTCCACCTGCTCGCCGAACGCTACGAGGCGCTGCTGGTGGCCGCCGCCAGCGCGCCGGACCGGCCGCTGGCCGAGCTGGACGGCTGGTCCGAGCGCGACCGGCAGATCATTCCGGCGCCGGCGCCGGCCTTGACCGAGCTGTCGGGCGACACGGTCGTCGGCGCACTCGCCGCCCTGTGCCGGGCGGACCCGAAGGCACCAGCGGTGATCAGCGCCGGCGTGCTGTCCCGCGGCGATCTGTGGTCGGCCGCCGTGGCGGTCTGGGCGCTGCTGTCCCGGGCCGGAGCCCGGGTGGGCACCGAGGTCGCCCTGGTCGCGTCCCGCGGACCCCACCTCGCGGCGGGCCTGCTGGGCAGCTGGCTCGCCGGCGCCGTACCCCGCCCCGTCGACCCGGCACTGCCCATCGGGCAGGTCAGCGACGCCACGGCCGACGCCGGCGTGGTCATCACCGCCGCGACCAAGCTGGTGGACGAGCGCTGGCACTCCTTCCCGCCTCCGGTCGACATGACCCCACCCCTGTCGGCGAGCCCGGTGTCGCCGGACGCGCCGCTGCTGGCCGGCTCCGGTGGCCTGACCCAGCGCGGGGCGCCCGCCGCCATCGCCGAACTCGCGGCCCGGCTGGACGGCCCCACCGGAGTGGTGGCCTGGCTCAGCTCACCGGCCTCCGAGGCATCCATCGCCGAACTGCTGCTCGGCCTGCTGGCCGGCGACGGCGTGGTGGCCGCCCCCGACGCGGTGCGCGCCGACGGCCGGGCGCTGGGCCGCATGCTCGAACGCCACGGCGTGCGCACCGTGCACGCGACCCCGACGACCTGGTCCCGGCTGATCGACACGGTGAGCCCCTCGCTCGCCGGCCGGACCGTGCTGGCCGGTACCGAACCGGTGCCCGCTCCCCTGGCCCACCTACTGCGGGCCGCGGGCGAGCAGGCGCACGCCGTGTTCGGGCTGCCGGAGACCGGCGGGTGGGCGCTGCACCAGAGGCTCGACGCGGACGTCCCGACGGCGGGGGTCACGGCCCTGGTCGGCACGGCATCGGTACACGCCCCCGATGGCCGCCCGCTGCCCGTGGGCGTGCGCGGCGAGCTGTATCTGACCGGCCCGCACTTCGCGCAGACCCGGGTACACACCGGGCTGCTCGCGGCCTGGCGCCCCGACGGCACCCTGGACGTGTCCGGCCCGTTCCACTCCGGCGACCTGGCCAGCGTCGATGTGGCAACGATGGAGAACGCCCTGGTCGGCCACGCCGACGTGGGCGCCGCCGCGGTGGTCCGCGTACCGGGCCCGAACGGCGACGAGGAGTTGGTGGCGGTCGTGCAGGCCGCCGCGAAGGACCGGCTGGTCGCCGAGTTGACCAGGCACGCCGAGGAGGTCCTGCCACCGCCCGCGCGACCGGCTCGCTACGTGCGCGTGGACGCCCTGCCCGAGACCGTCCGGCACACGATCGACCGCGACGCGGCGGCGACTCTGGCCCGCACCGCGGCGGCCGGCACCCCGACGGAGTCGGACGACGGGCCGAGCGACGAGACGGTACAGCTGGTGATGTCTCTCTTCCGCGACCTGCTGCGCAAGGACACCGTCGCACCCGACACCAACTTCTTCAACCACGGCGGCCACTCGCTGCTGGCGGCGCAGCTGGCGCAGCACATCGAGCGGCGCACCGGCGCCCGGCTGAAGCTGTCCGCCGTCTTCGCGCACCCCACGCCCGCCCTGCTCGCGGAGCGGATCCACAGCACACAACTGAGCTCCGGGAGTTGACTATGCCAGGCAACGGTTCGCCACTCGACTTCAATCCCGCGCCCAGCCGCAGCTGGCGGGCGGCCACCATGCACGGTCTCTTCGAATGGTGCGCACAGCGGTGGCCCGATCGCGTGGCGCTGCGCTACCGCGGCCAGGAGGTCAGCTACGGCACGCTGAACGCGGCGGCCGACGGGTACGCCGCCGCGCTGCAGCACCGCGGTGCGCTGCCGGGAACGGTGGTGCCGGTGCTGCTGCCCCGCTCGCCGCAGCTGTTCGCCGCCATGCTCGGCGTACTCAAGTGCGGCGCCGCCTACGCGGCGCTGGACCAGCGCTGGCCGGCCACCCGGCTGCGGGAACTCATCGCGCACCTGGACGGCCCGGTGGTGGTGACTGACGACGACGCGGCCTGGCCGACTCCCAGCTGGAGGGCGCCGGGCGACATCACCGACACCGTGCCCGGCTCGGCCGCGCGCACCGTCGTGCCGGTCTCCACCGACGACGCCTGCGCCGTCTTCTTCACCTCCGGCACGACCGGCACGCCCAAGGGAGTGCTGACCGCGCACCGGGGCAACGTGCGGCTGTTCGACGACTGGGTGTTCGCCCCGCTGGACTCGGGCGCCGTGATGCCGCAGGCGCTCGCGCCCACCTGGGACGCGTTCGGCCTCGACTCCTGGGGGGTGCTGTTCAACGGCGGCACCCTGGTGCTGCTGGAGGACACCCTCGAGCTGGCCACCAAGATCCGCGACCTGGTCGCCGTGCACGGCGTCAACACGATCTTCCCGCCGACCGCGGTGTTCCACAGCATGGTCAACAACGACCTGGACGGCTTCAGCGGGCTGCGCATTGTCGGCACCGGGGGCGAGAAGCTGTCGGAGCGGCACGCGGCGCTGTTCCTCGACGCGCACCCCCAGATCCCGCTGATCAACATGTACGGTCCGGTCGAGTCGAGCGTCGCGGCGACGTACCGGGTGGTCACCCCGGAGGACTGCGACGGCCACGACTCGGTACCGCTGGGCGTGCCGTTCCCCAACACCCAGGTGTACGTCGTGGACGGCGGCCAGCCGTGCGGCTTCGGCGAGCAGGGCGAGGTCGTGCTCGGCGGCGACGGCCTGGCGCTCGGCTACTTCAAGGACCCGGAGCTGACCGCGCGCAAGTTCCTGCCGCTGACCGTCGACGGGCAGCAGACCCTCGTCTACCACACCGGCGACGTCGGCCACTGGTCGGACGCCGGGCTGCACTTCGACGGCCGCGGTGACCGCCAGGTCAAGATCCGCGGCTACCGGATCGAACTGGACGACGTGGAGCACCACGCCGGCGCGCTGCCCGGCGTGGGCAGCTGCGCCCTGGTGCCGCTGACCGGGCCGGACGGCGCCTGCGAGGACCTGTGCCTGTTCTACACCACCTCCGGCGGCGCCGACCTCGAGCCCGACCGGATACGGGAGCTGCTCGAAGACCTGCTGCCCCACTATCAGGTTCCGGCCCTGGTGCAGCGGCTCGACCGGATGCCCGTGCTGGAGGACCGGAAGTTGGACCGGCGCGAGCTGGTCCAACGCGCGGCCGAGCTGCGTAGCGCGCCGAAGCAGGCCGCGGCAGCGGTCCCGCTGACCGGCACGGCCGCGCAGGTCGCCGCGCTGTTCGCCGACATCATCGGGGTACCCAGCGTTCCGCCGGACGCCTCGTTCTTCCGCCTCGGCGGCAATTCGCTATCCGCCGCGCAGCTGTGCACCCGCATCCGTCGGGAACTCGGCACGGTTCTGCGCATCTCTCAGATTTTCGACGACCCGACAGTTACCGCCATCGCCGGTCTGATCGACGCCGGGAGGGCGGGCTAGGCACTGTTCCATCGATCCCCTCCAATCGAGGCGAAGCCCGGGCGTCGATCCGGCGGGCCACGGGGTGCCTGGATACCACTGTGGTATCGGGGCGTTCCGTAGCCGCCGGACGGCGGCTGGGCTTCGCCGCACCTTGGCGGGGATCGGCAGGACAGTGCCTGGGCCGCGCCCGACAGGTCGGACCGCACCGTCACGACCCGAGGAGTACCTCATGCCGGTGCAGACGGCCCAGGACATGAACACGCAGATGCGCGTGCTCTGGACCCTGGGCGAACTCGGGGACCCGCTTGCCCTGCTGCTGCGCGGCCCCGAAGACCCCTATCCCCTGTACGAACGGGTCCGCGACCGCGGACCGCTGTACTTCAGCGAACTGGGTGCGTGGGTGACCGTCGACCACGCGACCGCGAGCACGGTCCTGCGCGACCGCCGCTTCGGCGTGCTCAAGTCCGACGGCGTACCCATCAGCCCGACCATCACCAGCTTCGACAACTCCATGCTGGGGGCCGACGGCGCCGACCACGCACGGCTGCGCCGGCTGGCCGCGCCGTTCCTGAGCCCCAAGGTGATCGCGGGGTTCCGGGACCGGCTGGTCGGCGTCTGCGACCAGCTGCTGGACCGGGTCGACACCGCCAACTTCGACCTGATGACGGACTTCGCCGACCTCATCCCGGTCACCGTCGTGGCGACCATCTTCGATATCCCGGAGCCGTTCCTGAGCCGGTACCTCATCCACGGCCCGGCATTCGGGCGGATCTTCGACGAGATCACCTCGCTGGACCACATCCGGTCGGTCCAGGCCTCGCTCGACGCGCTGGACACGCTGTTCACGGAACTGATGGAGTACCGGATCGCACACCCCGGCGACGACGCGATCAGCCGCCTGCTGACCGCGCGAGGCGAGGGGCGGCTCAGCACCCACGAGATGATTTCGATGTGCCAGCTGCTGACGCTGGCCGGGGCGGAGTCCACGGTCAACGTCATCGGGGTCGGCGTGCGCACCATGCTGGAGCAGCGCGAGCAGTGGCAACGGCTGGTCGCCGACCCGGACCTGGCTCCGGGAGCGGTGCAGGAGTCGCTGCGGTTCGAGGCGCCCGTCCAGCAGTCGAGCCGGGTGTCCGCTGTAGACGTCGAGGTGGCCGGCCGCCGGATTCCGGCGGACACGGCCTTCGTCGTGCTCACCGCGGGCTGCAACCGCGACCCGCAGGTGTGGGACGAGCCGAACCGTTTCGACATCACCCGGCCCACCACGCCCGACAATCTCTCCTTCTCCGGCGGCTCCCACTACTGCCTGGGCGCGCCGCTGGCCCGGCTGGAGGCCGACGTGGCGTTCCGGGTACTCGCGACCCGCCTGCCCAACCTGCACCAGACCGGCCCGGCGGACCGGCGCCGGTCGGCCATCATCCGCGGCCTGCGCCACCTGCCCGTCGGCGGCTGACGCGCCACACACACGGAGGCGGCGGTCCGATCGGACCGCCGCCTCCTTGGTGTTTCCGGCTTCCGCGCCGTGCCCCTCTACCGCGGAACCGCGGTCGTGGTGCTCAGCGACAATGAGGAGGAGGACGACCCGGCCCACACCTTGCGTGCGCCCGCTGCCCGCTTCCACGATTGCGACGTCGTGTCCCAGTAGGACAGCTGCTGCGGATCGATGTGCACGGTCACCTGCTTGCTCGCTCCGGGCGCCAGCGTCACCCGGGCGGAGCCGGCGTAGACCGAAGCCGCCTGCGCCACGCTCACCTGCGAGCTGGGACCGAGGTAGATCTGCGGCACGTCGGTACCCGTACGGCTGCCGGTGTTGCGTACGGTCAGCCGGACGTTGAGGCCGCCGTCCGAGGCGGGGACCGACGCCAGGCCGCTGTAGGCGAACCGGGTGTACGACAGGCCGTACCCGAACGGGAACAGCGGCTGCACATCGTTCTTCTGGTACCAGCGGTAGCCGGCGTAGATGCCCTCGGAGTAGTTCACCTGATCGTCCACCCCGGGGTACAGCGACGGGTCGCCGCTGACCGGCGTGTGTGCCTCGTCGGTCGGGAAGGTCTGGGTGAGCCGGCCACTGGGATTGACGTCGCCGTAGAGCAGCGCCGTCGTCGCCTGGGCGCCGTCCTGACCGGGGTACCACATCTCCAGCACCGAGCTCACCTGGTTGAGCCACGGCATCTTCACCGCCGACGCGGTGTTGAGCACCACCACGGTGCGCGGGTTGGCCGCCGCCACCGCGGAGATCAGCTCGTCCTGGTAGCCGGGCAGCTCCAGGTTCGGCCGGTCCAGGCCCTCGGAGCTGTCGTCGTACGCGAACACCACGGCTGTTTTGGCCGCACGGGCGGCGGCGACCGCGTCGGCGATCTGCTGCTGCGCCATCTGCTCGGTGATCCAGTTCATGTTGATCGTGAGCGGGTTGTTGAAGTCGGCGATGCCGTACACCAGCAGATCGTGGGCGCCCGCCGTGAGGTGGGTGGTGACGCCGGTGTAGCCGGTGCTGATCGAGTCGCCGAACAGCGCGCTCTCCGCGCCGTCGTCCACCTGGATGAAGCCGCCACCGCCGGTGGCCTGCATCTGGATGCTGTAGTCGCCGTCGGTGGGCACGGTCAGGGTTCCGAAGTAGACGATCCCCTCCTGCCCGGCGGGAAGCGACATGGGTGCGATCGACGGCGCGAAGGCGCTGCTCGGAATCGGCTCGCCGGTCGGGTCGTATCCGGTGGTGTAGCTGACCGGGGTGGCGTGGCCGGCCCGGGCGGTGATCTGGTCGACCGGGCTCGTCGGCGCGACCGCCGGCAGGACATGCGAGCTGCCGCCGCCGTTCACCTTGGGGGTCTTGGCCGCGGCGCCGATGACGGCCACGCTGTTGGCGGAGCCGGTGGCCAGCGGCAGCACGGAGCCGCTGTTGCGCAGCAGCACCCCGCCGGACTCGGCGACCTGCAGCGCGGTGGCGGTCATGCCGGTCGGGTCCTGCGTCGGCCGGGCCGGGAACGGCTGGTCGAGCAGGTGGAACCGGGCCATCTCGGTGAGGATCCGGCCGACCGAGGTGTCCAGCGCGGACATCGGGATGGTGCCGCTCTGCAGGGCCGTCTTGAGGTCGTCACCGAAGTAGGTGGAGTCCGGCATCTCCTGGTCCAGGCCGTCGGTGATGCTGTCCGGAGTCAGCGACTCGCGCCAGTCCGACATCACCCAGCCGGTGAAGTCCATCTGGTCGCGCAGCACGGTGTTCAGCAGATCCGAATCCGCGCAGGTGTACGGGCCGTTGAGCCGGTTGTAGGAGCACATCACCGCGCCGGCGCCCGCGTCGATGGCCGCCTGGAAGCCGGGCAGTTCCACCTCGTGCAGGGCACGGTCGTCGACCACCGCGTTGACCGTCGTGCGGTCGTCCTCCTGGTTGTTGGCGGCCAGGTGCTTGACGACCGGAATCACACCCTGGCTCGCGATGCCGGAGACCTCCGCGCCCGCCATGTGGGCGGTCAGCACCGGATCCTCGCTGAAGGTCTCGAAGTTCCGGCCGCCGTACGGCACCCGGATCGTGTTCACCATCGGCGACAGCAGCACGTCCATGCCCATCGCCCGGCCATCCCGGCCCAGCGCCGCGCCGTACGTCTGCGCCAGCTGGTCGTCGAAGCTGGAGGCGAGCGCGATGGGCGCGGGCAGGACAGTGGTGGGCTGGTTGATCCGGATGCCGCTCGTGCCGTCGGTCAGCCGCAGCGGCGGAATGCCCAGGCGGGGAACGCCGGGCAGATAGCCCGCCTCGCCGAGGTCGTTGGGGTCGGTGCCACCGTGCACAAAGGAGAGTTTCTCGTCGAGCGTCATCTGCGAGATCAGCGACTGAATGCGATTGGAGAACCGGGGGCGCGCGGCCTGAGCCGGTAGGGCGCCGAGCGTCACCACCATGGCGGCCGTGACGACCGCCGCCATGATCGAGCGGGCCCGACGGGCCGTTTCAATGGAGCGTCTGATCAGTAGTGGAAGATCATTCTTTCGCACCTTAACCTCGCCTCGCCATGTCGGGCGGGAGTCCCCGCGAACAGTGCTTGCGGCGCAAAAGTTAGGCGCGGTACGGCGGCGGTGTAACCCCAGAGTTCCGGACTACCGTTCGCACAGGGGAACGATGCTGGGGCAGCCGTTCGGCCAGGCCACCAGGATATTTCGGCTAGGATAATCCACTACACCCAGCGATGGCGGCCGCCGGCGGCGAAATACTAATCCGCCGATCGGTCAGCTGGACACATCGACAGTCGCCACACCGCCACGCAGGCGCTCGAGGTGCAGGTGCAGCGATCCGATATTGATGTCTGTTTTCTCATCGAGCATGAACCGGGCGCCGCCGGCCAGTAACGTCAGCGATGCGCTGTCGACCCGCAGGACCTTCACCTGATGCCCGGCCAGCGTTACTGAGCTGCCATCACGCAGGTCAACCTGGCAGTTGCCATGGGCGCAGCTGAGGCCGAGACTCGTTTCGGCGCAGCCCGTCGCCAGCATCGAGATCCCCAGCAGGACCCCGCAGATCCCCGCTTTCAGCCGCATGAGAGCTCCTTAACAAGGGCGATTGCCCGCGCTCCGGGAAACCGCGAAGATATGAAAGATCGTCGGCCTGCCGGCGATCAGGGCGACGGTTCGACCACCCCTCAAACAGAATGCGGCCCCCGAATGCGTTAGACAATGTGACTGGGCCCATGTCGGGGTATGGCGACCAAACCATAGGGGTGGAGCACGGTCACCATAGGGGTGGAGCTAGCCCTCCCCCCCACTGTTGACGTAGATGGCTTACGCCGGCTGAAATATGCGTCTACCGTTTCTCTCACGAGCATCGGCAATCAACGCTGTATCGGGAGAGGACATGAGGACAACGGTAAGCACACGCAATGCTCAGGTCGCCCCGGTGGCGACGCACGAGCCCCGCAGTTCGCGGCTGGCACTGCTCGCCTCCGCGGCTTTCGACCTGGTGGTTCCACTGGCCGCCTACTACCTGCTGCGCCAGCACGGCGCGTCGCCGCTGACCGCGGGCGTCATCTCGGGTATCGTCCCCGCACTGCGCACGGTGTACGTGTTCCTGCGCTACCGCAAGACCGACGCCCTGGGCCTGTTCATGGTCAGCATGATGGTCGTCGGCACCGTCATCTCGGTGATCTCCGGGAACGCCCGCTTCTTCTTCGCGAAGGACGGCTGGATCACCGGCATGTTCGGCGGGTGGATGTTGATCACGCTGTTCTTCCGGCAGCCGTTCTTCCTGCACGCCGGCATGAGCATCGCCCGCACCAAGAAGGGTGAGCGGGGCGCCAGCGAGTGGGAGACGCGCTGGAAGAACGAGCCGCAGATGCGGCACGGGCTGCGCCTGCTGACCGTCGTGTTCGGCGTCGCGCTGGTGCTCGACGCGGTGATCCGGGTGACGCTGGCGTACACGCTGCCGATCGACCAGATCAACCTGGTCACCACGGTGCAGTGGTTCGTCATTCTCGGTGGACTGCTCTCCTTCATGGCGTACTACACCCGCAAGCACAACCTGCGTGCCTAAGAGCCCACCCACCGAACCCACCCACCGTTAGGAGGAGCAGCCGTGGCACACCTGGCACTGTTCACCATCCCGGCATACGGACATGTCTTTCCGACGCTGGAAGCAGCGGCCGAGCTCATTCGCCGCGGCCACCGCGTCACCGTGGCGGCGACCGAACAGTTCGCGCCGCTGGTGGAACGGACGGGCGCCCGAGTGCTGCGGTACGAGTCGAATCTGACCCCCAAGCCCCGCACCGAGGACCCCCCGGCCGACTTCGCGGCATGGCTGCCGCTGGTTCTGGTCATGGAGAGCGCGGCAACGCTGCCGCACTTCGAGCGGAGCTTCGGCGACGACGTACCCGACCTGATCGTCTACGACCGGACCATCTACGCGACCGGGCGAGTGCTCGGTGCCAAATGGCAGTGCCCCGCCGTCGAGCTGTTCACCTCGTTCGCGTACAACGACCAGTGGTCACTGGCGACGTTCGCGGGCGAGGCGGCCAGCGGCGTCGACGAGCACCCCGCCCGGGTCGCGTTCCGCGAGAAGCTGGCGGAACTGACCGCCGCCCACGGCGTGGCACCGATCGCGCCCGAGGACTTCATCGTGGCACGACCCGAGTTCTCTCTCGTCGTGCTGCCCAGGGAGTTCCAGTACGCCGGTGACACGTTCGACGAACGGTTCGCCTTTGTGGGGCCGTGTCTGGGCGGACGGTCGTTCCAGGGCACCTGGCAGCCACCGGCGAACGGTGCCCCGATCGTCTACATCTCGCTGGGCACGGCCATGAACAACCATCCGGAGTTCTTCCGCACCGCGATCCGCGCGGTGACCGCCACCGGTTGGCACGCCGTTGTGTCGACCGGCGGCGTGGACCTCGCCCAGCTGGGCGCCATTCCACCCAACGTCGAGGTGTACGCCAGCGTGCCGCAGTGGGCCGTGCTGGAGCACGCCGCGGTATTCGTGACCCACTCCGGCATGGGTGGAACGATGGAGGCCCTGGCGCGGGACACGCCGATGGTCACCATTCCGCAGTCCGTCGAGCAGGCGGCCGTGGCCAACCGGGTCGCGGAACTCGGCGCCGGCGTCAACCTGGCCGGCACCGAGGTGACGGTCAGCAGCCTGCGCGCCGCCATCGATTCCGTCCACCACAACTCCACCTACCGGTCCGCGGCGCGCGATCTGGGCGCGATCGTGCGGGCCACCGGCGGCGCCGTAGCCGCCGCCGACGAACTAGAGACGTACCTGAAGTCCGCCCGCTGACCCTCTCCCGCGAGGCGGATACCGGGCGAGGAAGGCGTGGTCCCCCGCCTTCCTCGCCCGCAAACTTCCTCCGACCAGATTGTCGGACCCGCCGTGGTCCGCTCGACGACTGGAGACCCGACGTGCAGGACGCGGTGGTCGTGAAAGACCTCGTGAAGAGATATCCCCGGGCCACCCGTCCCGCGGTCGACGGACTGTCGTTCTCGATCCGGGCCGGCGAGGTTTTCGGATTGCTCGGCCCCAACGGCGCGGGCAAGACAACAACGGTGAGCGTGCTGACGACCCGTACCCTGCCGACCGCAGGCTATGCCGGGATCGCCGGGGTGGACGTGGTCCGCCAGTCCGCGCTCGCGCGGCGGATGCTGGCGGTCGTACCGCAGCGCCAGAATCTCGACCAGTCCCTGACCATTCGCCAGAATCTGATTTTCCATGCCGCGTACCACGGCATGGGCCGCTCCGAGCGGCGCCGGCGCGCCGCCGAACTCATCGACTGGATGGGTCTGACGGCCCGGGCGGACGCCCGTGCCGACCAGGTCTCCGGCGGCCAGGCCCAGCGGGTGATGATTGCCCGGGCGCTCATGCACCGCCCGACGGTGATGTTCCTCGACGAGCCGGCCACCGGCCTCGATCCGCAGTCGCGCCTGTTCGTCCACGAACGCATCGCCGAACTGCGCAAGGACGGCGTGACGGTGGTCGTCACCACTCACGACATGGACGAGGCGGCCAAGCTCTGCGACCGGGTCGGCATCGTCGACCACGGCAGGCTGCTGGCGCTGGACGAGACGGACAAGCTCACCCAGTCGCTGCCCGGCAGCACCACGCTGACGGTCAGCCTCCGGCTCTACGGCGCGGTCACCTCGGACGTGGGCGCCGCCCTGGGCCGGCAGCCCGAGGTCACCCGGGTCGAGGAGCTGACCCGCCGCCCCGACGACGACCCGAGCGCCGTCAGTTTCCGCCTGTACTCCGAGCGGTCGCACGGGGAGCTTCTCTCCGACACGCTGCGGATCGTGTCCGGGCTGCAGTGCACCGTCACCGACGTCGCCTTCAGCCGGCCAAGCCTTGAGGACGTATTCATTTCGCTGACAGGACGTGACCTTCGATGACCGCCGTGATCCCCTCCCGGCTGGACAGCCCGCTCCCGACCGCCGAGCAGGACGTCGCGGTCAAGCGGGTGGCGCAGAGCCGGGCGTTCCTCGCCGTACTCCAGCGCGACCTGTTCGTCACCTGGCGCGAACTGGTGCCGTTCCTCCTGCAGACCATGATCCAGCCCGTCTTCCTGCTGTTCATCTTCGGCCGCGTGCTGTCCGGCATCGGGTACGCGGACAACAGCTACTCGCAGGTGCTGCTGCCCGGTCTGATCGCCATGAACGCGTTCGTGGTGGGTCTGCAGAACACCGCGCTGCCCCTGGTGCTCGACTTCTCGGTGACCCGCGAGATCGAGGACCGGCTGCTGGCACCACTGTCGATCCGGCTGGTCGCGGTGGAGAAGATCCTCTTCGGGGCGATCCGTGGCACCATCGGCGCGCTGCTCATGGTGCCGGTGGGCTTCCTGGTGCTCCAGAACGTGTCCTGGCCGGTGTCGGGGCTGCTGCCCGCCGTCGGGGTGGTGGTGCTCGGTGCCATCACCGGTGCCTGCCTCGGCATGGTCTGCGGCACGCTGGTTCCCCCGCGGCACATCAACGTGCTGTTCACCGTGCTGCTGGTTCCGCTCATCTTCACCGGGGCGACCCAGTTCCCCTGGCGGGCACTGTCCGACCTGCGCTGGTTCCAGGTCGTGTGCGCCGTCAACCCGCTGACCTATGTCGCCGAGGCCATCCGGTCGCTGCTGCTTTCCGGGAAGGTCGAGTCGATTCCGTTGCCGATCTCGCTGGCCGCTCTGGTGGCCTTCACCGTGGTGTTCGGGCTGACCGGAATCGCCGGCTTCCACCGGCGCGCGCTGACCTGAGCACCGCCCTCCCGCCCGATGCCCCGGGACCCTGGCTCCCCCCGTGCCGGGTCCCGGGGCATCGTCCCCTGCCCGCCTGAGGGCATCCGTCGCGCGCCCCGACTGCTCGGCCGGTTCGCCGATCGTCCCAACGGCTCGCCGGTTCTCGGAGCCACGGGCGGACCGCACGTCTTCCAAGCCCCTACCTCCAGGTCTGGGGTTCAGTTTGCCGTCGCGGGCTGGGTGAATGGACTCAGGAGCCGAGGCGGGTTCAGATCCCGCGTCGGCGCGGCAATCACCGGGGACAGGAGACGACGACAATGGCTAACCCGGATCTGTGGGTACGGCGGTTCCATCCGTCGGACGACAGCAAAGTGCGCTTGGTCTGCCTGCCGCACGCCGGCGGAAGCGCGAGCTTCTACTACCCGATGTCGGCCGGGCTGGCGCCCACGGTCGACGTGCTCTCCGTGCAGTACCCGGGACGCCAGGACCGCCGCAACGAGCCGGGCGTCGGCAGCATCGCCGCGCTCGCGGACGCCGTCACCGAGGCGCTCGGGCCGTGGCTGGATCGCCCGCTGATGCTTTTCGGCCACAGCATGGGCGCGATCGTCGCGTTCGAGGTCGCCCGTCGCCTGGAGCGGGACGGCACGGGGCAACTGCTGAGCATCTTCGCCTCCGGCCGGCGCGCGCCCAGCTGCGCCCGGGACGAGAGCGTCCACCTGCGCGACGACGACGGCATCGTCGAGGAGATGAAGGCGCTGAGCGGCACGGACGCCCGCGTGCTCGGCGACGAGGAGTTGCTGCGGATGATTCTGCCGGCGATCCGTAGCGACTATCGGGCCATCGAACGTTACCGGTGCGCGGAAGACGTCACGGTGTCCTGCCCGGTCGTGACGCTGACCGGTGACGACGACCCGCGTACCACGATCGCCGAGGCGCAGTCCTGGGAGAGGCACACCACCGGACCCTTCGAGCTGAGGGTCTTCCAGGGCGGCCACTTCTTCCTCGCGGCTCACCAGAACGAGGTGATCAATGCGGTGTCGGACATGCTGCTGTCCTGCGGCGGGCTGTGAGCCACGGCCACGCCCGCCCCGGCCGGCCCGCCGGAGGCGTGGCTGGTACGTCCGCTGCTG
This sequence comes from Rugosimonospora acidiphila, assembly GCF_039543385.1. Taxonomy (NCBI): domain Bacteria; kingdom Bacillati; phylum Actinomycetota; class Actinomycetes; order Micromonosporales; family Micromonosporaceae; genus Rugosimonospora; species Rugosimonospora acidiphila. Next base: position 37,124 of record NZ_BAABJQ010000047.1, on the reverse strand, counting down.
CTCGGCCCAGCGGGCGGATCGAGACGACTTCGACCGCTGACCTTGGATCCACGAGGAGAAACACGCCGGGGTGTGCGATCGTCACACCCCGGGCAGCACCCTCACCGCGATCGACCTACGGTGACCCCCCGACTCAGACGACAATGCGCCGAGCCGGATGCTAATTGTCGAGATCGGCGCTGTTGAGATAGGCGAGAACGGCCAGCACGCGACGGTTCGTTTCGTCCGACGGGGGCAGATCGAGTTTCCCGAAAATGCTCGCGGTGTGCTTTCCGATCGCTCCCTCGCTGATGCCCAGCCGCTGGGCGATATTCGCGTTCGAACTGCCCTCCGCCATCAGCCGCAGCACGTCCGTCTCCCGCTCGGTGAGCGAGCCGATGCCGTGCCGTGCCGAGTTCCGGATCATCAGTTTGCCGACGACCTCGGGATCCATGACCGTGCCGCCGGCCGCGACCACCTTGAGGGCATCGATGAACTGGCTCGAGTTGAGCACCCGATCCTTGAGCAGGTAGCCGATCGCGCCCTGGCCGTCGGCCAGCAGATCCCTGGCGTAAACCTGCTGAACATGCTGCGAGAGCACCAGAATCGGCAGCCCGGGCAGGCGCTTGCGGGCGGCCATCGCGGCGCTGACGCCCTCGTCGGTGAAGGTCGGCGGGAGCCGCACGTCCACGATGGCCAGGTCCGGCCGCTCGGCCAGCAGCGCCTCCATCAGGTCCGTGGGATTGTCCACGGCGGCGACCACCGTGAAGCCGCGTGCGCCGAGCAGGTGCGTCATACCGTCGCGGAGCAGGTATTGATCCTCGGCTAGCACAATGCGCACCGGCACTCCATCGTTTCGTCGGGATAAGGCGGGATGCGCTCATGGTAGCGAGGTGCCCGGACATCGCCATCAGGCCGCGCCCTTGGGGGTAGAGCTAGACCAACCCTGACCGGAGCTAGACCAACCCGAACCGCAGCTAGACCAACCCCGACACGGTGCCCTGCCGGATTGTCGGGCCCCGGCATGGCTGAGAACCTTGATGGGTAACGGCGGTATCGCCAAAGAGGAGGCCCGATGGGCGTGAGCGCAGTGTCCCCGCGGGAACGCGGGCCCGCCCGGTTACGGATGATGACCATGACTCACGTGCGGGCCTGGCCCGGTGCGGCCGGACTGGCCCTGTGGACGCTGGCGAAGCTCGCCATCACCGCCCTGCCCCTGTTCCTGCTCTGGCCGCAGTATCTGGCCGGGGCCGGGACCACGGTGCTGCTGGCGCTGCCCGCTGGTCGGCTGGCGGCGACGGCCACCCGCCGGTGGACCGCCATCCGCGGCGGAGAGGAGGTGATCGCGCCCTACCTTCCGCTACCCAGGATGGAGGAGACCGCCAACGGCTGGTGGTGGAACGGCTACGACTTCCACAAGGCCAAACTAGTGGCGCTGGCCCAGCGGCGCACGCGATGGTTTTTCACCGATCCGGCGATGTGGCGTGACCTGCTGTATCTGTTCCTCGATCCGTTCGTCGGAGCGGTGATCTTCCTGCTCCCGATCGGCACCCTGGGCTACGCCGCCTATCTGCTGGTGCGGCTGCCGGACCGTCCGTTGGGCGCCGCGGTCTTCACGGGGGTGGCGATCCTGCTGCTGGCCTTCGCCGGCTTCCGGTCCGCGGTCCCCGCGACGTCCTGGTACCGGCAGTGGGTGCGCTGGAGCCTCGGGCAGAGCCGGCGGGCGAAGCTCGCGCACAGCGTGGAGCGGCTGTCCGCGCAGCGCGGTGAGGCGATCGACGCCCAGGCGGCCGAGCTGCGCCGCATCGAGCGCGATCTGCACGACGGGGCGCAGGTCCGGCTGGTCTCGATCGGCATGACGCTGGACGCGGTGGAGTCGCTGGTACGCACCGACCCCGACGCGGCGCTGGAGATGCTGGCCCGGGTGCGCGGCCTGGCCGTCGCCGCCCTCCAGGAGCTACGCGAACTGGTGCACGGCATCCATCCGCCGATCCTCGCCGAGCGTGGGTTGAGCGGCGCCGTACAGGCGCTGGCCTATGACCTGCCGATCGCGACCACGGTACGGGTGAAGATCAACGGCCATGTGCCGCAGGCCGTCGAGTCGACCGTCTACCTGGTGACCTCCGAGCTGCTGACCAACGTGGTCAAGCACGCCCGGGCGCGGCACGCCTCGGTCTCGGTGGTCTCCGAGGGCAGCGACCTGCGCATCGACGTCACCGACGACGGGGTGGGCGGCGCCGACCCCACCCGCGGTTCCGGCCTGCGCGGCGTGCAGCGACGGCTCGCGGTCTTCGACGGGGTGCTGGATTGCGACAGCCCGCTCGGTGGCCCCACCTCGGTCAGGGTCCTCATCCCCGACGCGATGCCGGCGACGGGCCTGGCCCGCCCCTCGGGCGGGTCGGAGGCCCAGTAACGGCGTCGGATCACGGCCCCGACGAATTCACGGCCTCGTGCCGGCCGCCACGGCGACCCGCACGAGGCCGTGAACGTGCTGTGCTCGTGCCGTGCTTGTACCGTGCTCGCGCCGCGCCGTGCCACGCTCGCGCCCGAGCGACGCCGTGTGTCGCCGCGCAGACGGTGAATCGGCCATTCATGCTATTCCACCAATCATTATTGGATCGCATTCAAACCCGGCCCTCAACCCCTAAATAATGGGTGTCCCGGCCCCTCATTCGCCGGGTGGACACCGGAGTTCGCCGCGGGCACCACACATTTGACCTACTCGCCTTGACACCCCATGTTGCCAGGATTCACCGTTATTGGTGCCCGCCGGCGACGGATCAGGCCGGCGCGCGACAACAGCGCCGACTGGCGGTGCGGCTCGGCGCATCGAGTGCAATTCCGCTTGCGGAAAGCTGTCCGTGCTCGGGTGGAAGCGAATGCTTTCCCGACAGAGAAAGGCGCGCTACATGAAACGTGCATTAATCACGGGAATCACCGGGCAGGACGGTTCCTACCTCGCCGAATACCTGCTCGGCCTCGGCTACCAGGTGTGGGGACTGGTCCGCGGGCAGGCCAATCCCCGCAAGTCGCGGGTGAGCCGCATGCTGACCGACCTCTCCTTCGTTGAGGGCGACCTGATGGACCAGTCCAGCCTGGTCGCGGCAGTGGACAAGGTGCAGCCCGACGAGGTCTACAACCTGGCCGCGGTCTCCTTCGTCCCGATGTCCTGGCAGCAGCCGGAGTTGGTCACCGACATCAACGGCACCGGTGTGCTGCGGGTCCTGGAGGCGATCCGCACCGTATGCGGCCTGGACAAGTCGCGGACCGCCGGCGGCGGAATCCGCTTCTACCAGGCGTCCTCGTCGGAGATGTTCGGCAAGGTCGTGCACTCCCCGCAGAGCGAGCAGACCAATTTCCACCCGCGCAGCCCGTACGGCGTGGCAAAGGCTTACGGCCACTACATCACCCGCAACTACCGCGAGTCCTTCGGCATGTACGGGGTATCCGGCATCCTGTTCAACCACGAGTCACCGCGCCGCGGGGTCGAGTTCGTGACCCGCAAGATCTCGCTCGCCGTCGCCGAGATCAAGCTGGGCCTGCGCGACAAGCTCTACCTGGGCAACCTCAACGCCGTGCGGGACTGGGGCTTCGCCGGCGACTACGTCCGGGCCATGCACGCGATGCTCCAGCGCGACGACCCGGTCGACTACGTCGTCGGCTCCGGCGAGATGCACTCGGTCCGCGACGCGGTCTGCATGGCCTTCGACTCGGTCGACCTCGACTGGCGCGACTACGTCGAGATCGACCCGGAACTGGTCCGCCCCGCCGAGGTGGAGTTGCTCTGCGCCGACCCCACCCGCGCCCGTGTCGAGCTGGGGTGGAAGCCCGCGGTCACCTTCCCCGAGCTGATGCAGATGATGGTCGAGGCGGATCTGGTGGCGGTCTCCAATGCCCACAAGTACGACCAGCTCATGCTCGCCGCGAGCTGGTGAGACCGGGAGGAGCGCCGATGAGCGCCGTACGAGGTCCTGTCCTATTCGCCAGCATCGCCGACGCCGGATTGATCAACCCTATGCTCGTGGTCGCCGGAGAGCTGGCCCGCCGAGGCGTTCCGGAGCTGTACTTCGCCTCCACCGAGGATCGCCGTCGTGATGTGGAGGCGATCCAGGGCCGCACCTCGGTGCGGTTCATCTCGCTGGGCGAGCGCCTGGAGCGCCCACCGGGAGAATGGGACGACGACACCTACGCGGCGGCGACCCAGCCGGCCCGGCCGCGGGCGCTGACCGCGCGCCCGCAGAACGTCATCACCTACCTGGCCAAGGTCACCGACGCCGACATCATGATCACCATGTACCAGCGGATGCTCGCCGAGGTACGCAAGCTCAACCCGGGGCTCATGGTGGTGGACTCGTCCAGCGTGTACCCCACCGACGCCGCGCGTGAGCACGGCGTGCCGTACGTGCTGAGCGTGCCCATCGCGGTCAGCGAGGTCTTCGCCGACCGCCTGCCGCTGAGCTACCCGAGCCCGAACAGCGGCCTGCCGGGACAGCTCAGCCTCCGGCAGAGGTTGGCGAACCTGCGCTTCCGGCTCAGCCTGCTGCGTGGGCTGCTGACCAAGGTGCCGGCCGCCGACTTCACCCGACGCCGGCGCGAGGCGGGCATCAGCAACGCATCCGCCAGCCAGTCGAAGTACGCCGACGACGCCCGCGCGATAGTCGGCTATTCGGTATTCGGCATGGAGTACCCGTTCTCCGCCGCCCCCTCTCATCTGCACATGGTCGGCCCGGTGGTTCCGCCGCTGCCCGAGGCCGCGGAGCCCGATCCAGCCCTGCGGGACTGGCTCGACGGCCACGAGTCGATCGTCTATCTCGCCTTCGGAACACACATGCGGATGCGGCCGGAGCAGGTCACGGCGGTCATCGACGCGGTACGCCGGCTGGGGCCCGAGCACCATCTACTGTGGAAGCTTCCCCGGCGCCAGCAGGAGATGCTTCCCGCCGACCTGCCGGCCAACCTGCGCGTCGAGCACTGGGTGCCTTCGCAGTTGGAGGTACTGAACCACCCGCACGTACGCGTCTACTTCAACCACGGCGGTGGAAACAGCGCGTACGAAGGCATCTACTTCGGAAAGCCCGGTCTCGTACAGCCGTTTTGGATGGATTGTTACGACCACGCGGCGCGGGTCGCGGACAGCGGTACCTCGCTTGTCTTGTCCTATCAGGATACGCTGTCGGGCGAGCGGATCGCCGCCGCGCTGCGCCGGCTACTGCGCGAGCCGGAGTTCACTACTCGGGCCCGCGAGTGGGCCGAGCGGTTCCGGGCGGCAGGGGGCGCGTCCGCTGCCGCCGATGTAATTCTTGACGCCTGCCGCGCGGACGAGCCTGTCCTCACGGAGGCCGCAACCTGAACCGTTGCTGTCATTCATCGGCGCCGCGGGGGCATTCCCCCGCGGCGCCAACATATTTGGACCGCACCGCGTTCGCTCCGTACCCGGAGCCGGATCGGCGAACGCTCACCCCAGCCAGGAGAGCGTTATGGCCTACAAATACCCAGTCTCCCAACCCTACCTCACCGACTTAGAACCGACATACGTCAACGAGGCGCTACGTACCGGGTGGATTTCGTCGCAGGGACCGTTCGTCCCGCGCTTCGAACAGGCCTTCGCCGAACGGCACGGCAGACGGCACGGAGTGGCCTGCTCGTCGGGTACCGCGGCGCTGACGCTCGCCCTGCGCGCCCTGGGCATCGGCCCCGGCGACGAGGTCATCGTGCCCGAGTTCACGATGATCGCCTCGGCCTGGGCGGTGACCTACACCGGCGCCACCCCGGTCTTCGTCGACTGCGGCGACGACCTCAACATCGACGTGAACGCCATCGAGGAGCGGATCACGCCACGCACCAAGGTAATCATGCCGGTGCATATCTACGGCCGCCGCTGCGACATGGACTCGATCATGCAGCTGGCGTACGAATACAACCTGCGGGTGATCGAGGACTCGGCCGAGGCGCACGGCGTCGCCCCGGTCGCCGACATCGCGTGCTTCTCCCTGTTCGCCAACAAGATCGTCACCGCGGGCGAGGGTGGCGTCTGCCTCACCGACGACGCCTACCTGGCCAGCCAGATGGCGCACCTGCGCGGCATGGCGTTCAACCGCGAACACACCTTCCTGCACAAGAAGATCGGCTACAACTTCCGGATGACCAATCTCCAGGCCGCGCTGGCGCTCGCGCAGACGGAGAAGCTCACCGACATCCTCGAGCTGCGCGAGCAGATCGAGGCCCGGTACGACGCGGGCCTGCGCGATGTCGACGGCGTGACCCTCATGCCGGCGCGTGAGGTGCTGTGGATGTACGACCTGCTGGCCCGCGACCGTGGCGCGCTCCAGGCGTTCCTGACCGCCGAAGGTATCGAGACCCGGGTGTTCTTCAAGCCGATGAGCCGCCAGCCGATGTACCTCGACCCGGGCTGGCCGCGGCTGCGCGCCAACCACTTCGCCGAGGAGGGGCTCTACCTGCCCACGTACACCTCGCTCGGCCCGGCCGACCAGGACTTCATCATCAGCCGGGTGCGTAAGTTCTACGGCGCCTGAGGCACCGCCCTGGTTTTGAAGGAGTTCGCCGGAACCCGGGTCGTCGCCCCGGGCCCTCGACGCCCGGGGCGGCGGGTTCCGGCAGTACGTTGTGATGATGCGAGAGGTTGCCGAACAGGATCTCACCGGCCGGGCCCGGTTGCGGCGGGTGGCCATGCGCCTGTTCGCGGAGCAGGGCTTCGAAGCCACCTCGGTGCGGGTGGTGGCCGCCGAGGCGGGCGTGTCGCCGGCCCTGATCGCCCATCATTTCGGATCGAAGCAGCAGTTGCGGGCGGCCGTGGACGACGAGGTGCTCGCGACGGTGGGCGACGCGCTGACTGCGGTGGACATCGAGTTGCCGGTACCGCGACTGATGGCGGAGTTGGGCGGGGCGACGGCTCGGCTGTTCGGCGCCGATGAGGACGTCCGCCGGTACGTGCGGCGCGCGTTGCTGGAGGACAGCGAGACCGGCCGGACCCTGTTCACCCGGCTGGGAGACGGGGCCGGAAGGGTGCTGGAACGGCTGAGCGCGGCCGGCGTCGTCCGCGCCGACGCGGACCCGGACTGGGCCAGGTTCCAACTCCTGCTGCTGGTGCTGGGGCCGCTGTTGTTGGAACCGCTGCTACCGGCCGACGCGTTCGAGCCCGCTGTGCTGGCCCGCCGGTCGGCCGCCAACCAGCGACTGTTGCGCCACGGCCTGTTCCACGAGCGATAACCACTCCCCGAGCGGTGACCCGCCGAACGGCGATCCGACCGAACGGCGACCGACTGATCAACCGTTCAGCAGACTGGACGATTGTTCAGTCGGCCACCTATGCTCGGCCCATGAATGTTCTGGCCTTCGACCCGACCAGCGCAGGCTCGATGCTGCGGTCCTTCGGGCTGATCGGGGTATTCGCGATCCTGTTCGCCGAAACCGGCCTGCTCATCGGGTTCTTCCTTCCCGGCGACGGCCTGCTGTTCCTCACCGGCATCGTGGCCGCAGGAGCCTCCGACCAGATCGCCGGCGTCTCGCTGCCGCTGCCCGCGCTGCTGGTCGGCGCGCCGCTCAGCGCGATCGCCGGCGCTCAGGTCGGCTACTTGCTCGGCCGCGGTGCCGCCCGCCGCCTGGGTCGCGGCCGGCACCGCGACCGGCTCGACCGCGGGGAGCGCTACCTGGCCCGGTACGGCATCGGCAAGGCACTGGTGCTGGCCCGCTTCGCCGGCGTGATCCGCACCGCCATCAACCCCGCCGCCGGTGCGCTGCGGGTGTCGCCCCGACGATTCCTGCTCTGGAACATCGCCGGCGCGCTGCTGTGGACCGACGGGGTCATCCTGGCCGGGTACGGGTTCGGCGCCAGCGTGCCGTTCGACATCGACGCGCTGCTCACCCCGTTGACCATCGCGATCATGGTGGTGGCCACCGTACCGGCCCTCGTGGCCTACCTGCGCCGTCCCCGGGTATCGCTGCCAACCACCGAGCAGGACGATCGCGCCACCCACCTGCACCGGGCGCTGGACGCCGACGCGACCGAGCCACGCGCGCTGCTCACCGCCGCCGAGGCCACCGCCGCCGGGCACCTCCTCGATCAGGTGGCCGCCGCCTACCCGCTGGGGCCCACCCGGGAGTTGGCCGGGGCGCTCTCCTCGCGGCTGCGCGACCGAATCGGGGCCGGCCGATGAGAATCCTGCTCTCCGACGGCTCAGGCCTGACCTCCCGACAGGTCGCCACCGTGCTCGCGCGCGCCGGCCACACCGTGGAGGTGCTCGACTCGGCCGGATTCGCTCTGACCCACGCCACCCGCTGGGTGTCGCGGGTCCACCGGGTGCCGCCGTACGGGCGCGATCCGTTCGCCTGGCTCGACGCGGCCACCGCCATCCTGCGCGCCGGGCACTTCGACGTGCTGCTGCCCACTCAGGAACAGGTAGCGGTGCTGGCACTCGATCCCGAGGCGGTACCGGCCGCCCTGGCCGTACCCGACTTCGCCGCGCTGCGCCGGGTTCAGGACAAGCTCAGCGCGGCCGAACTGCTCACCGAGTTGGGGCTGCCGCAGCCGGCCGCCACCGTCGCCAGTACCCGCGAGCAGTTGCTCGCCGCGCCGCTTCCGAGCTACGTCAAGCGGCCCATCGGCACCGCCAGCACCGGGGTGCGGTACGTCGACGGCCTCGCGGAGCTTCGCGTCCTGGCTGACGGAATCGACCCCGGGGACCGCCTGCTCGTCCAGCGCCCGGCGCCCGGACCCCTGCTCATGGTGCAGGCCGTCTTCGACGCCGGCAGGCTCATCGCCTGGCATTCCTGCCGCCGGCACAGGGAGGGCAGCAACGGTGGCGCCAGCGGAAAGACCAGCGAGCCGCTGCCGGCCATCGAGCGGCACCTGACCCGGCTCGGCGCGGCGCTCGGCTGGCACGGCGCGCTGTCCGCCGACGCCATCCTCACCCCCGACGGACCCAGATACATCGACCTCAACCCGCGGATAGTGGAACCCATCAACGCGCTGGCGGCCGGGGTGGATCTCGCCGGCGCGCTGGTGGCTGTCTCCCTCGGCCAACACCCACCGGCGCAGCCGCCCGGCCGGCCGGGCATCCGGACCCATCAACTGCTCCTCGCGCTGACCGCCGCGGCCGCCCGCGGCCGGGGCGCCGTCGCGCGGGAACTCGCCCGGGCACTCACGCACACCGGCCCCTACCGGGACAGCACGGAGGAGCTGACCCCGCTGCGCGGCGATCCGCGCAGCGGACTGCCGCTGGCGTACCTCTCCGGCTCACTGCTCGCCAGACCCGGCGGAGCGAACCGGTTGCGCGGCGGCGCGATCGGCAACTACGCCCTGACCCCGCACGCCTGGCACAACATCCTGGCCCGGTACAAAGCCGGCCCGGTATGAAGCCGCCCCGACGGACGCGGCATTCGTGACTAGGGTCGGGCGCTCCGCCGGAGGGCGGCCGCCAGCCGGTCGCGGGCCTCGGTCTGGGCGGCGACGCGCTCGTTGAGGACCGCCAGCCGTTCCAGCGCGACCCGGACGCCCGCCTCCGACGGCGATGCGGCGGCCACGTCGCCGTCCAGGCAGGGCAGGAAGACCCGCACGTCGTCCAGGGTGAGTCCGGCGGCCAGCAGGTAGCGGATGTTGCCGACCCGCACCGCGGCCCGCTCGTTGTAGACGCGGTACCCGTTGGCCGCCCGCTCCGACCGGATCAGCCCGGCCTGCTCGTAGTGCCGCAGCGCGCGGGCGGTCGCCCCGGTCGCCTTCGCCAGTTCGCCGATCCGCACCTGCTCACCTCCGGCCCCATCGGCGTGCCACCCACGGCTCACGCCACGACCGCTCACGCCACGACCGCCCCCCCGTCGACCGGCAGCACCGCGCCGGTGATAAACGACGCCCCCGGCGCGGCGAGCTGGACGATCGCCCACGCTACCTCGTCGGGCCGGCCGATACGGCTCAGCGGGGTGTGCGCCAGTTGCCATTCCCGCACCGCGGCCCGGCGCTCCGGCGTCAGGCCCTGATGCTCGCCGATGGGGGTGTCGATGGCACCGGGCGCGACCGCCACCACCCGGATCCCGCGCGGCGCCAGCTCGACCGCCCAGCTTCGAGTCAGCGACTCCAGGCCGGCCTTGGTCGCGGCGTACACCGCGTTACCCGGCCAGGCCCGCTGCCCCACCGCCGTACTGACGTTGACGATGACGCCGCGCGAGTCCGCGAGGGGCGCCAGCGCGGCCTGGGTCAGCAGGATGGGTGCCACGAGGTTGGTGGCGAGCTGGGGTGAGATCGTCTCCGGCGCGAGGGCACCGAGGGCGCCGCCGCGCACGATCCCGGCGTTGTTCACGAGCACGTCCAACCGGCCGTGCACCTCCAGCGCGGTGCGCACGATCCGCTCGGGTTCGCCGGACGCGGTCAGGTCGGCGGTCAACGGCGTGATCCGGTCCTGGCCGCGGGCGGTCTCCTCGAGCGGTTCGGCCCGCCGCCCGACCGCGAGCACGTGAGCCCCCTCGGTGGCGAAGGCCCGGGCCGTGGCGCGGCCGATCCCGGTGCCGGCCCCGGTGACGACGACGACCCTGCCGGCCTGCGAGCTGTTCTGCGATCCGGTGCTGCTATCCATGCCGGGCATCGTCCGACCCTGCCGCCAGCGGCAAGGTCAAGACCGGCGCGTGGCTCAGCCGCCGGTCTTGCTGAAGTGCTGGTAGTCGGGTCCGTCGGCCCATCGGCCGCCCCACTGCCAGCCGACCGCCGCGAACGCCTGCACGAGCACGCCGCCCTTCACCGCCATGCCCGGCCGCACGTTCGACCGGTCCTCGTAGGCGGCGCCGGCCGGCGGCTGCGACTGTCCCTGGAAGATGTACGGGTTCTCCACCGTGTTGACGTCGATCGCCTCGCCGTAGGCGTGTACGGACCACGACGGCTTGCCCGTGGCGACCGCGTTGCGGCAGTTGAAGCCCGACGTGTTGTCCGCCGCCATCGAGTCCGGGTCACTGCCGCCATAGGCGTCCTCCGGCTGCATCTGCCGGATCGGGAACCGCTGCTCGTACAGGCTCTGGAAGACCTTGAGTACGTCCGTCACCACCACGCTGTTGACCACCATCGTGCCCACGTGCGGCGAGTTGTCGAAGCCCCAATAGCTCAGGTGCAGCAGGCGCAGTTGGCTCGGCCCGACCGGACAGCCGGCGTGCCAGGTGTGCGCGACGGTGTCGGCGGTGACCGGCGAGGCGGTGCCGACGAACGGGGTGGGGCTGGGCGAGGCCGGCGTCGGGCTCGGGGCCGCGGACGTCCGGACGGTGGAGGCGTGCCACGCGGCCGAGGTCAACCCCGAGTCGCCGGCACAGCCGGCCAGCGCCGGGCCCGCCAGCAGCAGGCCGGCGACCGCGGCCAGCACGGCCACCCTTCGCGGGCTCACCCGGCGCACGCTCACCCGGCCACCCTACGCGGCCCGGCCCCGACGGGGCGCTCGGCCCGCCGCGAATCGTCAACGCGAGGCTGGTTGCTCACCCGAGGCCGGGGCCCTGCTCGTTTCTGGCGTTTGAGGCCCGGAACGGCCACCGTGATAGCGTTTGGCGGCTCGCGATGCTCGGCTGCTGGCTGGAGGAGTACGAATGCGAACCCCACTCAGGTGGGCCGTGGCCGGCACCATCGCGCTGGCACTGACCGGCGGGCTCGGGCTGACGGCGTGCGCGAATCCGAACGGCTCCAGCACGGTCAACGGCGGGATGGCTCCGGCCGCCGTCTGGGTCGACCGCAGCCTCGCGGCGAGCCCGTCTCCCTCCACTTCGCCCTCGGCCAGCCCGTCGCCCTCGCCGAGCCCGTCCGCGACGCCCACCAGCCGGAAGCCGACGCCCACCCCCACGCACGCCCCGACCACCAAGGCCGCGACGCCGACCACCACGAGCAACCTCGCCTCCCGGCTGCACACCATCCCGTCCAGCACGACCCAGCTCCTCGTGGTCTACACCAACGGGTACGGCACGGACGTGGCGACCGCCGAGACCTTCCAGAAGGTGAATGGCGTGTGGCAGCCGGAGTTCGGCAAGATGAGCGCGCGGATCGGCACCAAGGGGTTCAGCGACAACCACCAGGAGAACATCCCCACCACCCCGACGGGGGTCTACGGCTTCGGCTCCACCATGTACGGCGTCGACAGCAACCCCGGCGTGCGGTACGGCTACCACAAGCTGGTGGCCGACGACTACTGGGACGAGAACCCCAGCTCGTCCACGTACAACAGCTTCGTGCACGGCTCCGACCCGGGCGGGGCCAGCGAGTCGCTGTGGGAGACCGTGCCGCAGTACAACTACTTCGCGGTCATCAACTACAACATCCCGGTGGTCTCGGCCACCCCGGCCCGCGGTAGCGGCATCTTCCTGCACGTCATGGGCAGCGGCGGTACCGCCGGCTGTGTCTCGCTGGCACAGTCCAACCTGCTCAAGGTGCTGAAGTGGCTCAACCCGGCCGACCACCCGCGCATCGTGATGGCGCCCAGCCAGAACCTCAGCCGGTACTGACGGCCAGGGTGCGGCGCCCGCGGGGGCCGCACCGGCACGCCCCCGCACCGACACCGCCCCCGCTCCGACACCGCCCCGCCCGGTGCTGGGGTCAGGCCTCCAGCAGTCTCCCCTCGGCCAGACGCAGCCGGCGGCCCACGTTGATCTCCGTGAGGAACCGCTCGTCGTGGCTGACCGCCACGAACGCGCCCTGGTAGGCGGCCAGCGCGCTCTCCAACTGGCCGACGCTGACCAGGTCCAGATTGTTGGTCGGCTCGTCCAGCAGGAGCAGCTGCGGAGCCGGTTCGGCGAACAGCACGCAGGCCAGCGTGGCGCGCAGCCGCTCGCCGCCGGACAGCACCCCGACCGGAAGGTGCACCCCCGGTCCCCGGAACAGGAACCGGGCCAGCAGGTTCATCCGCTCGGCCTGCGGCATCCCGGGCGCGAACGCGGCCAGGTTCTCCGCCACGGTACGGTCGAGGTCCAGCAGGTCCAGCCGCTGCGACAGGTAGGCGACCCGGCCGCCGGCCCGCCTGAATTGGCCGCCGTCCGGCTCCAGGTCACCGCTGATCAGGCGGAGCAGGGTGGACTTGCCGGCGCCGTTGGGCCCGGTCAGCGCGATCCGCTCGGGTCCCTGAACGGTCAGGTTCACGCCGTCGCCGGCGAACACGGCCCGCTGCCCGTGGCATACCCGCATCCGCTCCCCCTCGAAGAGCACGCGGCCGGCCGGAACGTTGGTACCTGGCAGCTCCAGCACGATCCGCTGCTCGTCGCGCAGCGCGCGGCCCGCCTCGTCCAGCCGGGCCCTGGCCTCGCCGACCCGGGCGGAGTGCATCGTGTTCGACCGGCCCGCCGACTCCTGGGCGCTGCGCTTCATCGCGCCGGCGACAATCTTCGGCAGGCCGGCGCTCTTGAGGTTGCGGGAGGCGTTGCCGGACCGGCGCTCGGCCCGCTCACGGGCCTGCTGCAGCTCCCGCTTCTCCCGCTTGACCTCCTGCTCGGCGTTGCGCACGTTGCGCTCGGCGACCTCCCGCGCGGACCGCACCGCCTCCTCGTAGGAGGTGAAGTTCCCGCCGTGGAAGTGGACCTCGCTGCGGTCGAGTTCGGCGATGCGGTCCATCCGGTCCAGTAGCGCCCGGTCGTGGCTGACCACCAGCAGGCAGCCGGTCCAGTCCTCGAGCGCACCGTACAGTCTGCGGCGCGCGTCGAGGTCGAGGTTGTTGGTCGGCTCGTCCAGCAGCAGGACGTCGGGCCGGCGGAGCAGTTGGGCGGCCAGGCCGAGGGAGACGACCTGGCCGCCGCTGAGGGTGTGCAGCCGCCCGGCGAGCGAGACGTCCTCGAGCCCGAGCCGGTCCAGCTGGGCGCGGGTGCGCTCCTCGATATCCCAGTCGTTGCCGACGGTGGTGAAGTGCTCCTCGCCCGCGTCCCCGGACTCGATGGCGTGCAGCGCGTCGATCACCGGGGCGACGCCCAGCACCTCGGCCACGATCAGGTCGCCGGTCAGCGGAAGGTCCTGCGGGAGGTAGCCGAGCACCCCCTCGACGGACACGGTCCCGCCGGTGGGCCGCAGCCCTCCGGCGATCAGCCGCAGCAGGGTGGTCTTGCCGGCGCCGTTCGGCGCGACCAGGCCGGTGCGGCCCTCGCCGAGGGTGAAGGACAGATCCTGGAAGACCGGGATGTCGTCGGGCCAGGAAAAGGACAGGTTCGCGCAGACGACGAAAGCGTCGGACATGTGGACGACCTCGATGAGTGAGCCGCGGGCGCACACGGCGGCCCGGCGGGGACAAAGGGATACGACGAAGGCACGGCCAGAGGGCGCCACTGCGCACCTACCGATGGCCGAACCATCGACCGGTCCGGCTCGGCGACGTCGAGCGCCGCGCTACGACCCTGACCAGTCGCCCGGTATCACCCGGAGATGTCGTCGTCCCCCAGCATGTCCGTTCTCCCTTGTCCCGACGATTGCTCGCCGGCAATTTTAACAGCGGCGACCGTCCCGGCCGCAAACGCTTTAGCCGACGCGCTCGTCCCGGCGCGGCAGCCGCCAGTCCGGGCGGATGTAGTGGCAGGTGTACCCGTTGGGGATCCGCTCCAGGTAGTCCTGGTGCTCCGGCTCGGCCTCCCAGAACGGCCCGGCGGGGCTGACCTCGGTGACCGCCTTGCCCGGCCACAGCCCGGAGGCGTTCACGTCGGCGATGGTGTCCTGCGCGACGCGGCGCTGCTCCTCGTCCGTGTAGAAGATGGCCGAACGGTAGCTGGTGCCCACGTCGTTGCCCTGGCGGTTCTTGGTCGTCGGGTCGTGGATCTGGAAGAAGAACTCGAGCATGTCCCGGTACGACACCTGGTCGGGATCGAACTCGATCTCGATCGCCTCGGCGTGGGTGCCGTGGTTACGGTAGGTGGCGTTCGGCACGTCGCCGCCCGTGTACCCGACCCGGGTGGCCCGCACCCCGGGCCGCTTGCGGATCAGATCCTGCATGCCCCAGAAGCAGCCACCGGCGAGGATCGCCTTCTCGGTACGCTCCGCCATCGCCCCGCCCTTTCGTCTAAGCCTCAAACACCTTGCGGTACTCGCCGTAGCCCTCGCGTTCGAGGTCGTCGCGCGGGATGAAGCGCAGCGCCGCCGAGTTCATGCAGTACCGTAGCCCGCCCTCGGCCGCGGGACCATCGTCGAACACGTGACCCAGGTGACTGTCCCCGTGCGCCGACCGCACCTCGGTGCGCGCCATGCCCAGGGCCGTGTCCTGGAGTTCGACCACGTTGTCCGGCTCGATGGGCGCGGTGAAGCTGGGCCAGCCGGTGCCGCTGTCGTACTTGTGCTCGGAGTCGAACAGCGGCTCGCCGGAGACGACATCGACGTAGATGCCCGGCTTCTTGTTGTCCCAGTAGGCGTTGTTGAAGGCCGGTTCGGTGCCGGACTCCTGGGTGACCTGGTACTGCTCGCGAGACAGCCGGGAGACGGCGTCGGGGTCCTTGCGGTACTCGTGTTGTCGCATTGTCGTTCCCCCTCGAAACTTTTGTCACCGGATCCAGACTGTGTGTCTCCGCTGGCGGATGTTCCTAACCCGGGCCAGGCGTCGAATTGCGCCGGCGGCGGCGCCGGGCACCGGGCAGCCGCTGCCTTACGCTGGCCGGATGACGGGCCAGGACCCAATGGGGCGCATCAAGGGAGATCTGCTCCTGCTGTCCGACTTCGGGTACGGGCGGCTACGCGACCGGTTGGCGGGTCTGGGCGACGAGGAGTACCTGTGGGAGCCCGCCGGGTCCTGCTGGTCCGTCCGGCCGGTGGGCGACGGGACGTACCGGGCCGACCAGTCTCCGACGCCTCCCGATCCGCCACCGTTGACCACCATCGCGTGGCGGATGTGCCACCTCATCGGCGTACTCGCCGCGCGCCGCAACGCGACCTGGCTCGGCGTGGAGCCGCTCGGCAGGGGCTGGCGCGGTGCCGGGGAGCCCGGCACCGCGGACGAGGCCGTACGGCGGCTGGGGCTCGCCTACACCCGGTTCCGCGGGCACCTCGCGGCGGTGGACGCCGCCACCCTCGGCGACCCGATGGGAGAGGTCGCCGGCGGGTACGGCGAGAGCAGCCGCGCGTCGTTCGTCCTGCACGAACTCGACGAACTCATCCACCACGGCGCCGAGATCGCGGCCCTGCGCGACCTCTACCGCGCCACCGGCACCGGCCGGGGCTCCGGAGCCTAGATAATCGTATACCGTCTACCGTATCCTAAGGCGATGACGGACAGGCCCGACACCGACGCGCTGGTACTCCGGTCGGCCCAGCTCGACCGCTTCGACCGCGGCAACGGGGTGGCGACGTTCCCGATCATGGGGAAGTGGAACCTCGCCCACAACACGGTGACCTCCGGCATCACCGCGTTCGCGCCGGGCACCGGCCTCCCCCTGCACACGCACAACGTCGAGGAGACCGTGCTGGTCATCGAGGGGCTGGCCACCGCGACCATCGGCGACGAGGAGTTCGAACTCGAGGTCGGCGACACCACCTGGGTGCCGGCCGGCGTGCCGCACCGGTTCCGCCACCGGGGCGGCGACCTGATGCGCATCTACTGGGTCTACGGCGGGCGGGACGTCACCCGGACCAACTGCCTGACCGGCGAGACCGTCGAGCACCTCTCCGAGCGCGACCGCGGCGGCATCAGGACCGACTGAGCCCGACCCGGCCGTCACCCCCGCAACCGGACGCCGAGGGCGCCGGCCGGTCACCCCCGCAGCCCGGCGCCGACGACGCCCGGTCGTCACTCCCGCAGCCCGGCGCCGAGGGCGCCGGCCAGTGCCTCGACGACCCTCCGCCGGGACCGGCCGATCGCCTCCGCGGTCAGCGTGGTGCCCGCCGGCCGCAGCGTCGCCCGCAGGCTCACCGAGCGATGGCCGGCCGGCACCCACGAGCCCCGGTACTCGTCGAGGAACGCCACCCGGTGCACGAGCGGATCCGCCGCGACCGCCACCGCCTCCAGCCTCGACCACCCGACGCCGTCACCGACCACCACCGACAGGTCGAAGTCCGCCTCCGGCAACGCGGGCAGCACCTCGAAACGGTTGTCCCGCGAGGGCAGCGGGGACAGCCGGTCGAGTTCGAGTTCGAAGCAGGCGACCTGGGGAGCGTCGATGCCGGCGAGCCGGCGCGACCGCTTGGTGAGCAGGGCGAGCGCGCCGATGACGGCGCCGTTCGCGGTGATGGCGACGCGGGCGGAGCGGTCGGCCCACGCCGGGGCCGGGCCGACCGCACCCGGCTGGCCGGCGGTCCCGGCCGCCGTGGCGAGGTCGCCGAGCCGGGCCTCGCGGGCGAGCATCTCCAGGGCGCCCTTCGCCCGGCGGAACACCTCGCCGTCACGCCCGACCACGGCACCGGCGAGCATCACGGGCTGCTCCGGCAACGACTCGGAGCGGCCGCGGTGGTCGCCGGGCGGGCCGGCGCGGAACACGGTGCCGACCTCGAAGACGGCGAACTCGTCGGCGTACCGGAGGTTCGCGGCGATGACCTCGAGAAGGTTGGGCACCAGGGACGGACGAAGCGTCGCCCGGTCGGGGGCCGGGGCGCCGTCGAAGCGCACGGTCCGCGCCCCGTCCAGCCCGGCCGCGGCGAGCAGCGCGTCGGCGACCCACGGGTAGGTGACCACCTCGCGCATGCCGGCGCGCGCGGCCAGCTGTTCGCGGACCACCCGGTCGACGGGCCGCAGCCGCAGGTCGCGTACCGGCCGCAGGGTGACGTTCAACGGCGCCACCGGCAGGGCGTCGTACCCGTGGACGCGGGCGACCTCCTCGACGAGGTCGTGCGGCAGCGACACGTCGCCCGTCGAGCGCCAGGTCGGCACCGTCACGTCCAGCCGGGAGGTGGACTCGACGTGGAACCCCAGGCTCACCAGGATCCGCCGGATCTCGTCGGGCTCCAGGGCGGTGCCGATGCGCCGGGCCAGGAAGTCGGGGTCGACGGCGATCCGGGCCCGCGGCGTGGGGTCGGGGTCGACGTCCCGCGTGGCGGTGACCCGGGCCCCGGGCGCGAGCCGGGCGAGGAGGTCGAGGTAGAGCCCGACGGCCTGATCGACCCGCTGGGTGTCCAGCCCCTTCTCGAAGCGCGCGGACGCCTCCGTGCGCAGCCCGAGCCGCTGGGCGGCGCGGCGGACCGGGCGCGGCCGGAAGGTCGCGACCTCCAGCACGAACCGGCGGCTGTCGCCGCGCGCCGCCGGCGCGGCGGCGCCCAGAATCCCGGCCAGCGCCACCGGACCGTCGGCGTCGACGACGACCGGCGTACCCGGCTCCAGCGTGGCCGGGCCGGCCGGCAGCGGTACCGTCACCGGCTCGACGGTGGCGCGTACGGCCAGCGGCAAGGTGATCCGGTCGGCGTCGTACACCTGGGTCGGCTGGCCGACCGTGAACATCACGTAGTTGGCGAGGTCCACGCACAGGTTCACGCTGGCCTCCCCGAGCCGGGCGAGCCGGCTGCGCAGCCACAGCGGGGACAGCCCGGCGGGATCGGGCGACTGGTCTGGGTCGCGGCGCGGCGCCAGACGCGCCGAGCCAGACTGGTCGCGTAACTCGAAGGCGACCGCCGCGAACCGCCGGCACAGCCGCTCGTCCACGTCTGCGACGAGGTCGGGGCCGAGCGCTCGGCCATCCGCCGGGGCGCCGGCCGGTGGGGGGAACGGCGGCGCGGTCGGCAACGGGGCCAGCGGCACCCGGTAGATGGCGGCGAGTTCCCGCGCGATGCCGTAGTGGCCCCACAGGTCCGGGCGGTTGGTCAGCGACTTGTTGTCGATGTCGAGCACAACGTCGTCGAAGCCCAGCGCCTCGGCCAGCGGCGTGCCGGCGGGCGCGTCGATGCCCGACAGGTGTCCGCCGGGAAACATCCGCCCCAGACCGAGTTGCTCGGCGGTGCCGACGAGCGCGGTCCAGCGCCGGCCGGCGACGTCCATTGTGGACACATCGACCGGCTCGCCGCCCGGACCGCTCAGGCGCGCGCCCGGCAGCGCCACGGCGACCGCCATCCCCGGCGCCAGGTCCTCCGCCCGGGACACGGCGGTCACCATGCGCCCCGGGCCTATCCGGCAGTCCACCGCGACGTGCGGGTGGCCCGGCACCCGCTCGATGCCTTCGACGTGGCCGACGACCGTCCCGGCCAGCGGCGCGCCGACGTCGATGACGTCCTCGACCTCCACCGTCCGCAGCGTCAACTGGTGGGCGAGCCCGGCCGGCGTGACACCTGCGGGCACCCGGACGAAGTCGGTGAGCCATTCCAGTGAGACCTTCACCGCGCACTCCTAGGCGAACTGGTTGAGGAAACGAAGGTCGGCGCCGTGCATGAGCCGTACGTCGTCGATGCCGTACCGCATCATGGCCAGCCGGTCGAGCCCGACATTGACGTAGAACCCGGTCCACTGCTCCGGGTCCAGGCCACCGGCGCGCAGCACGTTCGGGTGCGGGCTGCCGCCGGGCATGAGCTCCAGCCAACCGACCCCGCGGCAGGTGCGGCACCCGGCGCCGTCGCACACCTGGCACCGCATGTCTATCTCGAATCCCGGCTCCACGAACGGGAAGAACCCGCTGCGCATGCGGATGGGCACCGGGCGGCCGAAGACCGTGTCGAGAATCGTGTCGACGAGGAACTTGCCGGCGGTCAGCGGTAGGTCGCGATCGACGATCAGGACCTCGTACTGGAAGAACGCCCGCTCGTGTCGCGGATCGATGCTCTCGTTCCGGTACACCCGTCCCGGGTACACGAAGCCGTACGGCGGCACGTGTTCGGCCATGTACCGCACGCTCGCCCCGGTCAGGTGCGGGCGCAGGCACAACCGGTCGGCCCCGTGCCGGTCCCCGTCGCCGTCGCCGCCGCCGTCGAGCCAGAACGTGTCCATGCTTTCCCGGGCCGGATGGTCGGGCGGGAAGTTCAGGTAGTCGAACTCGTACAGCTCGGAGCTGATCTCCGGGCCCGAGTACACCTCGAAGTTCAGCGCGGCGAACGCGTCGTTGAGGTCGTACATGAGCTGGATGGTCGGGTGCAGCCCACCCCGGGCGGGCTGGATGCCCGGCAGCGTCACGTCGACGGGGACGGCCAGCGCCGGCTCCGCGTCGAGCAGTTCGCTCTCCCGGGCGGCCAGCGCGCCGGCGATCCGCTGCTGGGCATCGTTGACGGCAACGCCGACCAGCCTGCGCGCCGGGGCGTCGAGCCCGCCGATCGAGCGCCGGATCGCCGGCAGCGTGCCCGACTTCCCGATGACCCCGCGCCGGAGCACGTCGAGTTCCGCCAGCGTCGACGCGGCGGCGATCCCCTCGATCGCCGCGCGCAGCACGTCGCCGACCCGCTGGGCCGCACCCGTGGCAGCCGATTGACCAGTCATGACCCACCCGTTCCACACCGAAGCAATGAAGCGCCCGAGACCAGGAAGCGCCTTCGAAACGAAGAACCGTTCAGCGGCAAGAAGCGCCTGGAAACGAAGAAGCCCCCGGAAACCGGGGGCCTGGGTCACGCGCGGATCGCGCGGAAGTCGCCGTGCTCAGACGGGCAGCCCACCGGTCAACCGGGGGCTGGTAAATCGACGAGTGTGGCGGATCACGTCCTCATGATGCCGTACTCCGCGAGCCCGCGCAACACCGGTACACCCCTATCCCCGACCGCCGGCGCGGCCGGCGGCGTTGCGGGTTGGCGGCGGGGGCGAGGCGCCGGCCCGGGGAGGTCAGTCCAGCGTCGCCTGCTGCGGCTCGCTCTGCCGCAGGTCGGCGCTCCAGCGCTCCTCGATGCGGCCGAGCTTCCAGACGGCCAACGCGACGACCCAGACCAGGATGAACAGCGCGACGATGGCGTAGCCGATCTTGTTGAGGTCCAGGTTGCCCACCCAGTCCCAGAGCCCGCCGGTCAGGTTCAGCCGGTCCGCCAGGATCGCCAGCAGCTCGGCGGTGCCGATCAGCAGCGCCACCGCCACGGACAGCCCGGTGATGGTGATGTTGTAGTACACCTTGCGGACCGGCTTGGAGAACGCCCAGCCGTAGGCGAAGTTCATGAACGATCCGTCGATCGTGTCCAGCAGGCTCATGCCGGCGGCGAACAGGATCGGCAGGCACATGATGGCGTACCAGGGCAGCCCGGCCGCGACGCTGGTGCCCGCGATGACCAGCAAAGTCACCTCGGTGACCGTGTCGAACCCGAGGCCGAACAGCACCCCGACCGGGTAGATGTGCCAGGGCGACGTGATCGCCCGCAGCGCCGGGCCGAGGATCCGGGCCATCAGGCCCCGGTTGTTGAGCTGCTGCTCCAGCGCCGCCTCGTCGAAGTGGCCCCGGCGCATGTCGCGGAACACCTTGATGATGCCCAGCAGGATGACCAGGTTGATGATGCCCAGCAGGTAGAGGAAGCCGCCCGACACCAGCGTGCCGACCAGCCCGCCGTAGGTGTGCAGCGCGGAGGAGTCGTCGGACAGCTGCGCCCCGATCGCCCGGAGCCCCAGGGACAGCAGGAGGGTCAGGCCCACCACGATCGTCGAGTGGCCGAGGGAGAAGAAGAAGCCGACCGACAGCGGCCGTTTGCCGTCGGCCATGAGCTTGCGGGTGGTGTTGTCGATGGCGGCGATGTGGTCGGCGTCGAACGCGTGGCGCATGCCCAGCGTGTACGCGGTGATCCCGGTGCCCAGGCCGAACAGGCCGGTGCCCACCTTGTAGTGGGCCGGCACCACGAACAGGATCAGGATGCCGAAGCCGACCACGTGCAGCACGGCGATGAACGTGGCCATGGCGGCCACCCGGCCCCACTCGCGCCGGGTCAGCGGCACGCGGCGGGAGGTCGGGTCGGACGTCGCGGTGTCGGGGGTGGCGGTCGGCATGGGGCGGGAACCTCCAACGATGGCGGGCCGAACCGGGGCACGCGGCCTGGGTCCGTGCTGCTCTCTCCCGCCCAGACTAAGCTATTGCAACTCTTTTGCGATAGCGAGTTCTTCGCGAGTGCGGGACGCGTCACTGCGAAGATCATTCTCCGTGACGATGTGAACTGGAGAGACTACGGAGAATCACGGCTCCAGCTCGGCCAACCTCCGGATCAGGTAGTCGCGCTCCGGCCCGGTGCGCGCTCGTCGATCTGGGCCCGGTGCCAGCGGGCGCGGTCCTGATCGGCCAGGGCCACCAGCCGACCGGCGCCGTCGACCCGGGCCGGGCGCCGGGCGTCGTGCAGCAGCACCTCGACGGCCCGGTGGTGGCCGACGGTGACCAACCACGCCCCCGGCTTGCGCGACAGCCCGTCGACCGGCTACCGGGCCGCGGCCTGGGCGAACGCCTCCTGGGCGCACTCCTCCGCCACGGCCCGTCGCCGAGCAGCACCTCGCCGCCGCGCACCCGGACGGTCGTCGCGTCCCGCGGCGGGCGCAGTTGGTCGCCGTCGAGCCGGATGCCGGCCGCGTCCAGCTCCTCGACCCACGGCATCGGCGTGTCGAGATCCGGATCTTCGGTCACCTGGTCCGCGTAGTCCGCATCGACGCAGGCGAAGGGCATGACTTCACTTGGCATCTCCCACCGGAGTGGTGGAGCCGGCCGGTGCGCGGTCCATCATGCCGCTCAGCGTCGTCGTCATGTTGGCGTGCAGCGTCGCCAGTCGCTCCCGTACCACCGCCTCGGCCTCTCCCGGCCGCTCCACGACCAACCTGCGCAGCCCGGTCATGCCGGCGCCGTGGGTGAACCGGTGCACCAGCTCGGTGGTACCGGGCCGGGAACCCGGCCGCAGCTCGTAGCGCCAGGCCGAGCCGGGCCGCGCGACCTCCCGGTCGCCGTCGAGAACCACCCATTCGAACACCGACGGCTCCCGCGCCTCGGTCACGACGCACTCGACGGTCGCGACGAACCCGTCGGGGAACTCGTTGCGCCCCTCGAACCGGGCGCCCGCCACGGGTGCGCCGTCCGTGCCGTCCAGCCAGGCGGCGTGGACGCACTCGGGGCTGAACCGCCCGACCCGCCCCACCTCGGTGACCCGCGCCCAGACCTCCTCGATCGGCAGGTCGACCTCCATCCGTACCTCGGTGGTCGCGCCCGTCACCTGGTCCTGCGTGCTCGTCCGCACGTGCTCCTCCTCGCGTCAGCGCCCCGATGTTCGGGGCTCTCAACACCACGACGATCGGCGAACGCCCGGATGGACAGCGTCGGGAAAAATCGACCGGGCCGCCGTTCCGGCATCGGATCGGCGGCCCGGCGAGGGATGCGTGGGCGTCAGGCCGTGGTCGGCGGCACGACCTGATACACGTTCGCGTCGGGGGTACGGCAGACCACCGGGCCCGAGGTCAGCGACGGGTCGGCGAAGCCATACCCGGGCTGGTAGATGAAGTAGTCGAGCCCCCGGGCAGCGCCGTCCTCGTCGGTGCCGGTGACCTGGCCGCTGAGCACGAGCACGACCTCACCCTTCCAGTCCGGCTTGTGCTCGCGCACGATGTAGTCGAGCCGGACCCAGGCCTCGTGCCGGTTCGTCCCGGTGACCGCGCCGTCCGGCAGCCGCAGCACGCAGTCGCGCAGGCCGGTGACGGTCGCCAACCGGTCGTACCCTTCCACGGCGGTGTCGTGGAGGAAGAACCCGGCCATCAGCACCGGAACCACCAGAGCGGCGGTCATCCACCGTGGATTGGTGGTGCCGATCCCGGTGACCGCGAAGACCACCCCGAGGGTCAGCAGGTAGACGTAGGGGCCGGCGTAGTAGCCGCCGACATTCCAGGCGAGCAGGTTCGCCAGGTAGCCGGCGCCGCCCAGCAGCAGCACCACGGCCGTCGGGTCCTTGTCCCCCGCGATGCTGATGTCGATGCGCGGCCGCAGCAGCACCAGCCCGGCGACCACCACCAGCAGCGGCGCCGCGAACATGCCGACACTGAGGTCGAGGTTTACCCGCACGTTGTGCGGGCTGAAGTCCAGCTTGCTGGTGTAGCTGCCGCTGCGGGCCAGCAGCGTCGCGGCGGCCAGGGTGCCCAGCGACACCAGGCTGGTGACGATGCCCAGCCTCCGGGTCTCCCGCTTGCGGCACAGCACCAGCCCGTACGCCAGCAACAGCCAGGCGAACGGCGCCTTGAACCAGGCCGCGGCCAGCCACGCCAGCACCCGCGGCCAGTGCCGGCGGGTGGCCAGGAAGCCCAGGCCGATGAAGCACAGACCAGAGGTCTCCTGCAGGGACGGGTACCAGATGCCGACGAACAGTTCGCCGCCGGCGACCACCACCGCGGTCGTCCAGATCAGCATCCCCACCCGAGGCCCGCCGTGGAACCGCCTGGCGATCGGCACGAGCGGGCCGATGATTGCGCAGAGCACCATGGCGATCCGCACCGCGTGGGCCGCCCCGACCGGCAGCAGGTAGAAGGTGCCGGTGAAGACCCAGAAGGTCGGGCGGAACAAGCCCCAGGCCCGGTCGCCCTGGAAGTCGTGATAGATCATGTCCAGCGCACCGAGGAACCAGCCGTGCTGGTGCTGGTACCCGTGCAGGAAGGTGAGCATGCCGCCGTCGTCGATGAACGACCACTCCCACGGCAGGAACGAGGTCGCCGCCACCGCCACGGCCAACACGGCGGCCACCAGCCAGGGCCACAGCCGGCGTCGCGGCCGGGTGGCCACCGGCGCGGCCGAACCCGGGGTCCGCTCGGTGGGTGCGGTCTCCGACCCGCTCGGGGAGCCTTCTCCCTGGTCGGACGGCGCGATCGGGTCGTCGGCCGTGGCCGGCCCGCTCAGCTCGGTCGATCCGGCCCCCGCCGCGGCGTCCCGGGGCGAGGAGGATGTGCGCGTCTGAGGAAGCACGCGGTGCAGGCTACCCGACGGTTCATCTTTCCCACCTACTGGACCTTCCGGTCACTCGCGGACGCGTCGAGGTCCCGCAGGATGCCGGTGAGCACCTCGATCGTGCGGTCGGGCGGCTCGGCCTCGACGCACAGGGTCTCCATCGCCGCGGCGTAATGATCCACATCGTCGCGCTTGTCCAGATAGAGGGCACTGGTCAACTGCTCGATGTAGACGACGTCGGGAAGGTCTTCCTCGGGGAAGCGCAGGATGCTGAACACCCCGCCCGCCGCGGCGTGCCCGCCGGCCTCGAACGTGATGACCTGCAGGCGCACGTTGGGCAGCCCGGTGGCCTCGATCAGGGCCTCGATCTGGGCACGCATCACCTCACGGCCGCCGATCGGCCGGCGCAGCGCCGCCTCGTCGACCACCGCCCACAGGTGGGGTGGGCTCGGCCGGGTCAGCACCCGCTGGCGGGCCAGTCGCAGGCTGACCCGGCGCTCGATGTCCTCGGCCGACGCGTGCCCGTGCCCGAGCCTGACCACCGCGCGGGCGTAGTCGCGGGTCTGCAACAGCCCCGGCACGAACTGGACCTCATAGGTGCGGATCAGCGAGGCGGACGACTCCAGGCCCAGGTAGGACTGGAACCAGTTGGGCAGCACGTCGCCGTACCGGTGCCACCAACCCTGGGTGTTGGCCTCGCGGGCCCGGGCCAGCAGCCGCTCGCGCTCATCCTCGTCTTCCAGGCCGTAGAGGGTGAGCAGGTCGGCGACGTCGCGCTCCTTGAAGCTGACGCGGCCCAACTCCATGCGGCTGATCTTCGACTCCGAGGACCGGATCCGCCAACCGGCGTCCTCACGGCTGACGCCCTGCGCCTCCCGCAGCCGACGCAGATGCGCACCGAGCAGCATGCGCATCACGGTTGGGCCGGTGGTCGGTCCCCCGCCCTGGCCAGCCGTGGCCATCCGCCGACCTCCGATCCCCGCCGGTGCTTCCGGGACGCTCTCACACCACCGCTGACACACACCGCCTTGCGGCGAGTGCGCAGCGCCCGCTGCCCCCGCGGACGATCTACACGACCGGGCAAGCATGCCACCCGGTCTCGGCCCTCCGGATCAGCCGCACATCCGATTCCGCGCGGTAACTCGGTGGGTTCGGTCACACGTCCCTGGGGGATGGTAGGCGTTCGCGCGTCCGCGCGCGGCCCCGGATGCGCGACGCCTGGAGGGCGATTGCCGCAAGGCGGGTTTCTACTGACCGGTAACGGGTATCGGGGCGGGATTCAGTGCCGCCAGTACCCGAAGGGACGTGAGCACCGATGGCCGAGCGGAGCACCGAGCTGGTACGCGGGCTGCTGAACGGGTACGGCACCACGTTCGCCGAGGAGGCCGGTATCCGGCTGGCCGACAAGCCCGGTCCGCTGTACCAACTGCTGGTGCTCACCACGCTGCTCAGTGCCCGCATCTCGGCCGGCGTGGCGGTGGCCGCGGCCCGGGCGCTGTTCGCCGCCGGATACCGCACTCCACAGGCGATGGCGCGGGCGAGTTGGCAGCAGCGGGTCGACGCGCTCGGGCGCGGGCACTACCGCCGCTACGACGAGCGCACCGCGCGCATGCTCGGCGACGAGGCACAGCTGTGCCTGGAGCGCTGGCGCGGCGACCTGCGCCGGATGCGCGCCGAGGCGGACGGCGAGGTGCGGCCGATGCGCTCGATGCTCATCGAGTTCTCGGGCATCGGGCCCACCGGCGCCGACATCTTCCTGCGCGAGGTGCAGGGCGTGTGGCCGGAGTTCCGACCGTACCTCGATCGGAAAGTGACCGCCGGCGCCGCCAAGGTCGGACTGCCGGCCGCGCCGGACGCGCTGGCGCGCTCGGTACGCGCCGCCGAGGTGCCGCGGCTGGCCTCGGCGCTGGTGCGGGTCGCGCTCGACCGCACCGCCCACCCCGACGAGCTGCGCCGCGCGGCCCGCTCGCGCCGGTAGCCACCGGCGGCCCTTGGCCAAACTTCGGACGAGGACTACAGTCCACAATCGACGTCGATGGAAGCGCTCCCAAACCGGGGCCGGGTGGGCGCGGCCGATGAGCCCGACGCCACTCACTCCTGCCGTCACCCACTCCTGCCATCGCTCACTCCTGCCATCGCTCACTCCTGCCACCACGTCCACCCCCAGGAGCGTTCCCATGTCCCTGCGCCCACCCCGCAAGTCACTGCGCACCGCGCTGGTCATCGTTCTCGCCGTGCTCACCGGCGGCGTCGTCGCCTCGGTGGCCCGGCTCGCCGCCGCGGCGCCGGTCGCGACCGGCGAGTTCAACTACGCCGAGGCCCTCCAGGATTCGATGCTGTTCTACGAGTCGCAGCGCTCCGGCAAGCTGCCCGCCGACAACCGGGTGAGCTGGCGCGGCGACTCCGACCTGACCGACGGAGCCGACCACGGGCTGGACCTCACCGGCGGGTACCACGACGCCGGCGATGAGGTGAAGTTCGGGTTCCCCGAGGCGTACTCGATGACCGCCCTGGCCTGGGGCGGCCTGGCCGACCCGGGCGGGTACACGCAGTCCGGCCAGACCCAGTACCTGCTGCGGGACCTGCGCTGGGGCGACGACTACATCATCAAGGCGCACCCGTCCGCGCACGTGTTCTACGGCCAGGTCGGCGACGGCGGGTCGGACCACGCGTTCTGGGGCCCGCCGGAGGTGAACCCGTCGCCGCGGCCCTCGTACGCGGTCACCGAGTCCTGCCCCGGTTCGGACCTGACCGGAGAGGCGGCCGCCGCGCTGGCCTCCTCGTACCTGCTGTTCAAGGGCAGCGACCCGAGTTACGCGGCGACCCTGCTGTCCCAGGCCAAGTCCCTGTACGAGTTCGCCGACGACTACCGGGGCAAGTATGACGCCTGCATCACCGCCGCACAGGGCTACTACAACTCCTGGTCGGGTTACTGGGACGAGCTGACCTGGGCGGCCGTGTGGCTGTACAAGGCGACCGGCGACAGCAGCTACCTGACCAAGGCGGAGTCGTACTACGGCAACATGAACAAAATGTCCCAGACCACCACGCCCGAGTACAACTGGACGATCAACTGGGACGACAAGTCGTTCGGCGTGTACGTGCTGATGGCCGAGCTGACCGGGCAGCAACAGTACATCGACGACGCCGAGCGCAACCTCGACTGGTTCACCAGCTCGGTCAATGGCTCGCACGTCAACTACACGCCCGGCGGCGAGGCCGTGGTGGATGTCTGGGGCACCTCCCGGTACGCGGCCAACGAGGCGTTCCTGGCGCTGGAGTTCGGCAACTGGCTCAAGTCCCAGGGCCGGGATGCCACGAAGGCGCAGGCGTACCACGACTTCGGCGTGCGCCAGGTCAACTACCTGCTCGGCGACAACCCCAACCACGAGAGTTACGAGGCCGGCTTCACCAACGGCGGGAAGAGCACGGCGTGGCCGAAGAACATCCACAGCCGGGGCGCGCACGGCTCGTGGACGAACAATATCAATGACCCGGCCAACGAACGGCACACGCCCATCGGCGAACTGGTCGGCGGCCCCAACTCGGCGGGCAGCGACGCGTTCACCGACGATCGCAACAACTACCAGCAGACCGAGGGGGCGCTGGACTACAACGCCCTGTTCTCCGGCGCACTGTCGGAGCTGACCCAGGAGTACGGGGGCACGACGCTGTCCAACTTCCCGCCGAAGGAGACCCCGGACGGGCCGGAGTTGCTGGTGCAGGCCGCCCCCAACGCCACCGGCAGCAACTTCGTCGAGATCAAGGCGCTGGTGGAGAACAAGTCGGCCTGGCCGGCCCGGAAGCTGACCAGCGGCACGTTCCGCTACTACTTCACCCTCGACCCCGGGTACTCGGCGAGCCAGTTGCAGTTCAGCTCGCCGTACAACCAGTGCAAGCCGCCGACCGGGGTGACCCAGCTGACGGGCAGCACCTACTACGTGACCATCGACTGCACCGGCACCTCGATCCAGCCGTCCGGCCAGTCCGACTTCAAGCGCGAAGTGCAGTTCCGCCTCACGTTCCCGGGTCCGCACGACTACACAAAGGACTATTCATTCCAGGGTCTGCCCAATACGCCGGGTGCCACCCCGGTCAACGACCCGAACATCACGCTCTACGACGGCACGAACCTGGTGTGGGGCACCGCGCCCGGCGGCTCCGGGACCGGCCCGTCGCCGTCTGCCTCGCCCAGCCCGAGCCGCAGCCCGTCGCCCAGCCCGTCGCCGAGCCACGGCTCCTCGCCCAGCCCCAGCCCAAGCCCCAGCCCGAGTCGCAGTCCGTCGCCCAGCCCGACCTCGCCCAGCCCGAGTCCGACCGGCGCGGCCGCGGCGTGCCGGGTCACCTACTCGACCAACGACTGGGGCGGCGGGTTCACCGGCACCGTCACCATCGCGAACTCGGGCGGCTCGACCATCAACGGCTGGACCCTGAGGTTCACGTTCGCCGGTAACCAGACCATCAGCCAGGGCTGGTCGGCGACCTGGGCCCAGACCGGCGCGGTGGTCACCGCGACGAGCCTGTCGTACAACGGCACGCTCGCGCCGGGCGCGTCCACCTCCATCGGGTTCAACGCCAGCTACAGCGGTACCAACGCCAGGCCGACCGCGTTCACGGTCAACGGCACCACCTGCGCCACCGGATAGGACGCAGCGGTGGCCGGCCCCCGGGCGGCCACCGGCGGTGGGGACGGCGGGCGCCGACCCCCGGGCGCCCACCGGAGGTGGGGACGGCGGGCGCCGACCCCCGGGCGGCCACCGGCGGTGGGGACGGCGGGCGCCGACCCCCGGGCGCCCACCGGAGGTGGGGACGGCGGGCGCCGGCCCCCGGGCCCCCACCGGAGGTGGGGACGGCGGGCGCCGGCCCGTCCCCACCTCCCACCGCCACCGCGACACCCGAGAATGGCGCCCCGGCACTTGTCACGACGTCGCTGACGTGGGTGAATGAGCACCGGGGGGATCAATTCCTTCGGGGGGAGCGACACCGGATCATGCTTCCGGATCAAGATGACGAGCGCCTTGCCACGGGTCTGGTACGGCTGGCCGCCGCGATGGCCGACGCCACGGACGGACACGCCACCGACACCCCCAGCATGCTCGTCGACCAGCAGATCGTCCTGATGCTCGCGCAGCGCGGCGAACCGCGAGCGGTCACGGAGTTGGCCTCGGCGGTCGGCATGAAGGTGTCCGATCTCGTCGAGGCGGTGAGCCGGCTGCGCGTCGACGGGCTGGTGCGCCTCGACCCGGCCCCCTCCTACGATCCCGGCCACGTTCACGTGTCGCTGACCGATCGGGGTCGCGAGCTCCCATCGCCCCTGGTCAACTGGGCCGCACACCTGCTCGCGCGGCTGGACGGCCTGCCGTCCGACGAACAGAGCCGGCTGCTGTCGGCGGTGTGCCGGCAGATCGCCCAGTTGCAGCGCCGGGACGCCATCTCCACCGCCCGCATGTGCCTGACCTGCCGTTACTTCCAGCCGTACGCGCACGCCGGTCAGCCCGAGCCGCACCACTGCGGGCTGGTCGACGCGCCGTTCGGGCACACTCACATCCGGGTGCACTGCCCCGAGCAGCGGCGGCCCGATGACGAGTGAGGCCGGGGCGGAAGCCGAGCCGGCGCAGACCGACCACCGACTCGGGTTCCTGTCGCTCGAGCGGGAGCTGCCGGCCGTCGACCTGCCCGTCGAGGGCAGCTTTCCGGCCTGGCTGTCGGGCAGCCTGATCCGGGTCGGGCCGGCGAAGTTCGAGGTCGGCACCCACCGGTACCGGCACTGGTTCGACGGCCTGGCGATGCTGCACCGGTTCAGCTTCTCCGCCGGAACCGTGTCGTACCGCAACCGCTTCGTGGACAGCCCCGCCTACCGGGCGGCCCGCGACACCGGACGCATCGCCTACTCGGAGTTCGCGACCGACCCGTGCCGCTCGATGTTCCGCCGGTTCGTCACGGTCTTCCGTACCCCGGTCAACGGCCGCAACACCAACGTCAACGTCGACAGGTTCGGCGACGAGTTCCTGGCCATGTCGGAGACGCCGCTGCCGGTCATGTTCGATCCTCAGACGCTCTCCACGCTGGGCGTCGGGGAGCCCGCACCGGGCCAGCTCACCGTCGCTCATCCGCACCGGCTGCCGGGCTCCACCGAGCTGATCAGCTACGCGACGCACCTCAGCGCGGCCACCCACTACCAGCTGTACGGTCGGGCCGTCGGCGACACCCACCAGCGGATGATCGCCACCCTGCCGGCTCCCCGACCGTCGTACATGCACAGTTTCGCGGTCGCGGACCACTTTGCCGTGCTGGTGGAGTTCCCGCTCGTGACCGTGCCGATGACGATTCCGCTGTCCGGCCGGCCATTCATCGAGAACTACCGCTGGCGACCCGAGCGGGGCACCCGGTTCCTGGTCGTCGACCTGGAGACCGGCCGGTTCGAGGGGGGGTACCGGACCGAGCCGTTCTTCGCCTTTCACCACATCAACGCTTTCGCCCGCGACGGCGACCTCGTCATCGACGTGTGCGCCTACGACAACGCCGACATCGTGCGGGCGTTGTACCTCGACCGGCTGCGCGCCGAGGACGCTCGGGTGCCCGAGGCGACCCCGCGCCGGTATGTGCTGCCGGCCGGCGGGGGCGAGGTGCGCACCGAGCGGCTCGGCGAGCTGACCATGGAGCTGCCCCGCATCGACTACGACCGGCGCAACGGCCGGCCGTACCGGTTCGTGTACGGGGTGGGGAGCCGTGAGCCGGGCGACTTCCCGAATCAGCTCGTGAAGACCGACGTCGAACGGCGCGAATCGGCGGCATGGTCGCGGCCCGGCACGTACCCGGGCGAACCAGTCTTCGTCCGGACCCCCGGCGACGAGCGGGAGGACGGCGGGGTGCTGCTGTCGATAGTGCTCGACCCGAGCGCCGGAACGTCGTTCCTGCTGGTGCTCGACGCCGCCGAGCTGACCGAGGTGGCGAGGGCCTGGGTGCCGCACCGGATCCCGTTCGGCTTGCACGGGCAGCACTTCCCCGCGGTGAGCGCCCCGAACGACTGACAGGCACTCGAGCAATTGACGGGCGCCCCGGACGATTCACGAGCGCCCCGGACGACCGACGACGAGACGGTTGACCGGCGGCACGACCGGTGCGGGCGACCCCGACCAGGGGATCGCCCGCACCGGCCCAATCCGAATTAGTCGACCCAGCCGTTCTGCTTGGCGAACTTGAGCAGTCGGGCGCGCAGTTCGAGGATCTGCGCCCCGGTCAGCTGGGGACCGCCGTCGAGGAGGACGTCGGTGACCCGCGACGTGAACTCCGCCTCGGAGAAGATTTCGCAGAGCTCGTCATCCGGACTCTGCCGCTCGCTCGGCGCGGACGCCTGCTCCCGGGGGGCGACGACCGTCGCCGCGGCCGGCGCGCCCACGGGCACCGGCGGTGCATCCAACACCTCGACGTCGTACGCCTTGAGACCACGACCGCCGTCGATCACATTGAACTGGACCCGGGCGCCGGTGGAGACCCGCACACCCCGATCGGTGAGCTCGTTGGCGTGCACGAACACGTCATCGCCGCCGTCGTCCGGCGCGATGAAACCGTAGCCCCGACCCTCATCGAACCGCACGACCTTACCAGTAGCCATTGTTGTCATACTCCCTCACCACAACCTCAACCGACCGCTACCGCCGCGTTGACCGGCCGACGGTGGCCGGTCGGGGCACCGGCGGTGACCCGGAACGCAACGGCATGCTGGACTTATGATAATGGGCCACCGGCCGAGGACCACCCCTACCACGCGCCCCTACCACCCCGGAAAAGCACGGTCTCGGGCTCACGCGTGGTGGTGGGCATGGCCGGCGCCGCCGCCACGCTCGTGCCCCGCGTCCGGCGCGCCACCCATCATGCGCAGCATGCCGACGCCCCCGGTACGCAGAAACCGCACCACCAGCACCCCGGCCAGGGCGAGGAAGACGATGTTCAGGACCGTGGTGTAGTTCCAGGTGATCGCCGCCTCCGCCACCCTCGCGTGGCGCTGGGACGGCACCAGGCCGGCGCCGTCGAACAGCAGTTCCACGAGGTACCCGGCCACCACCGAGGCGGCGTAGAAGGTACCGGTCAGGTACAGCGCTGTGCGCCAGCCGTAGTACCTGCGGTAGATGTTGATGATCGGCAAAATGATCAAGTCGGCGAAGATGAAGGCCACCACGCCGCCGAAGCTGATCCCGCCGTTCCACAGCACGGCCGCCAGCGGCACGTTACCGATGGAGCACACGAAGCTGGCCACGGCCACCACCGGCCCGACCAGCGGCCCCCAGACCTTGGACAGCAGGGGATGGCCGGTGAGGAAGAAGCCGCGCCAGAACGCGTCCGGCACCCAGGCCGCGATCGCGCCGGCGATCAGCAGACCGCCGGCCAGGTCCCGCCAGATCGCCGCCCACTCCATCACGAACACGTGGGACACCGACGTCAGCCCTTCGCGCGACAGCAGCCGCCGGCGGAAGGTGCCTCCACCGTGGACGGACATGTCCATGGCGGCATGCCCCTCCATCGAGCCGGACAGGCCCCGGTCCGCCTGCTCGCGCGCCTGGCGCAGCAGGCGGGCCCGCAGGGTGAGCCGGAACAGCAGGGCGAGCACGACGATCATGATGGGTCCGCCGATGAACTCCGCCACCGTGAACTGCCAACCCACCAACAGCGCGAGGATGACACCGAGTTCGATGACCAGGTTCGTGGAGGCGACCTCGAACGCCATCGCCGCGGTGAAGTCGGCGCCCTTGCGGAACAGCGACCTGGCCAGCGCGACCGCCGCGTAGGAGCAGGACGAGGAGCCCGCGCCCAGCCCCGCGGCGACGGCCAGGGTACGGGGACGGCCGTCGCCGAGCAGCCGGACGACGGTCGAGCGGCGGACCACGGCCTGCACGATCGCGGAGAGGCCGAAGCCCACGATGAGCGCCCAGAGGATCTCCCAGGCCATCGAGCCGGCGATGGCCAGCGCGTGGATGA
Source organism: Rugosimonospora acidiphila (assembly GCF_039543385.1). Classification (NCBI taxonomy): domain Bacteria; kingdom Bacillati; phylum Actinomycetota; class Actinomycetes; order Micromonosporales; family Micromonosporaceae; genus Rugosimonospora; species Rugosimonospora acidiphila. The sequence continues at coordinate 3,470 of NZ_BAABJQ010000047.1, read as the reverse complement.
TCGCGTCCAGCACCACCGTACGAAGGTACCCCCCAGAGGTATATGGCCGCGCCGCGCCGGACCGGACGGGCCGGGTCGACACGGGCCGGGTCGACACGGCCGAGGTCGGCACGGCCATCCCGAGGATTTTTCGCCTTTTGCCGCCGAAGCGCGCCGGGCAAAGGCCGCAAATCATAGTGTAAGGTTCATGCTCTTTCCGACCGTGGAGTTCGCGGCGTTCTTCGCCGCCGTACTCATGGTCAACTGGTGGCTGATGCCGAGGCCCCGGCTCTGGAAGCCGTTCATCCTCCTCGCCTCGTACGTCTGCTACGGCTGGGCCAGCCCGCGACTGGTGCTGGTACTCGTCGGGGTCACCCTGTGGAACCAGGCCTTCGGCTGGGCGGTCTTCCACACCCGGAACCGGGCGCTGTTGATCACCGGTATCGCGGGCGACCTCGCCCTGCTCGGGTACGCCAAGTACGCCGGCTTCTTCGCCCACGAGATCGACACGGCGCTGGGCCGGATAGGGCTCGGCGCGCCGCTGCCGGTCATCGTGCTCGCGGCCACGGTCGGCGTGTCGTTCTACACCTTCCAGGGCATCAGCTACCTGGTCGACCTGTGGCGCGGCGACCTGCCCCGGCCCGCGCCGACCCTGGACTTCCTGGTCTACCAGGCATTCTTCCCGCACCTGTTCGCCGGGCCGATCGTGCGCGCCCGCGAGCTCATCCCCCAGTTCGCCACGCCCCGCGACCCGGCCCAGGTGCCGTACACCCGGGCCGGAACGCTGATCCTCGCCGGGCTGGCGAAGAAGCTGGTCATCGCCGACACCCTGGGCAAGCTGGTCGTCGACCCGGTGTTCGCGGCACCCGGACAGCACGCGGCGTACGAGGTGCTGTTCGCCATCTACGCGTACGCGGCCCAGATCTACGCGGACTTCTCCGGCTACACCGACCTCGCCATCGGCCTGGCGCTGCTGCTCGGCTTCCAGTTCCCGGTCAACTTCGACCGCCCGTACGCGGCGGCGAGCCTGCGCGAGTTCTGGCGGCGCTGGCACATCTCGCTGTCCAGCTGGCTGCGCGACTACGTGTACATCCCGCTGGGCGGCGGGCGGGGCCGCCCGCGGCGCAACCTGTTCCTCACCATGCTGCTGGGCGGCCTGTGGCACGGCGCCAACTGGACCTTCGTGGCCTGGGGCGGGCTGCACGGCGCCGCCCTGGCTCTCGAACGGCGCACCGGGCCGTCGCGCTGGCCGTGGCTGGGCCGGCTCATCACGTTCCACTTCGTCGCGCTGTGCTGGGTGTTCTTCCGGGCGCCCGGATTCGGGGACGCGTTCGCGGTGCTCGACCGGCTGTTCGTGTGGAAGGGGCACGGTACCGGCCTGATCGCTCCCCTGCTCGTGGTGCTGGTCCTGGCCGGTACGGCCATCCAGCTCGTACCGGGCGGGCTGCTGGCGCGGCCGGCGCGACGCCTGCTGGGCACCATGTCGCCGGCCACCCAGGGGGTGAGCCTCGCATTGGGCTTCGTCGCGCTCATGGCCGTCGTGCCGAACCTGGGCGTGCCGGCCTTCATCTACTACCAGTTCTAGAAGCCCACGGGGACCAGGGAAGGCGGGCAGGGCATGAAGCGTCCGATGGTCAGCGTGGTGGTCGCCGCGCTCGCCGCGGCGACGCTGCTGGACAGCGAGGGCGCGCTGGCCGCGGCGCAGCAGGTGCGCTACTCGGCGGTGCGCACCCCGATGGTCGACGTGCTGCGCCCGGTCGACGCGGCGGCGCGGTTCCTCGGGTTCGACGAGCCGCACGACCTGCTGGCGCGGGCGTTGGGCAATGCGCCGGTGGTCAGCGGCGACGGGGACCCGGACGGGCTGGCGGCCAAGGCGAAGGCGCTGGCGAGGCAGGGTACGGCCCGGCCGAGCGCCCCGGCCTCGTCGCCACCGGCGACCGCGTCGACCATCCCGTTCATGGTGGACGGGCTGCCGGTGCCGGACGCGCTGCCGACCTCGGGGCCCGGCCACCCGCTGCGGGTACTGGTCACCGGCGACTCGACGGCGGGAGAGCCCGGGTACGCGCTGACCCGCCTGCTCTCCTCGGCTGACCGCGACGACCTCGACGTGCGCGACGAACCCTATGCCGGCACCGGGCTGGTCCGGCCCGACGCCTTCGACTGGTCGCTGAAGGCGGCGTCGCAGGCCGCCACCTTCCACCCGGACGTCGCGGTGGTGTTCCTCGGCGAGAACGACGGGTTCCCGCTGAACGGCGCCAGCCCCGACAGTGCCGCGTGGGCACGGCTGTACGCCGACCGGATCCAGGCGGTCATCGACGCCTACCAGGCCGGCGGCGTCAAGCTGGTGATCTGGGCCGCCCCACCGATCGACGCGCAGACCAACCCCGCCGAGGGCAGCAACGTCAACGCCATCTTCCGCAACGTCGCGTCGGCCGTACGCGACACGGTCGCCCGGATACCCGCGACGGCAATGGTCGACCAGTACGACCTGTTCTCGGTCGGCGGCCGGTTCTCCCACTCGGTACCCGACCCGACGACCGGCGCGGTGGTGCCGGACGCCCGGCTGGCGGACGGTTCGCACCTCACCCCGGCCGGCGGGACGATAGTGGCCCGGCTGCTGCTGCGCTACCTCGACCGCGAGCGGGACCGGCGCGACCAGCAGGCGGAGGCGGCGCAGCGGCAGGGCGGCCAGCGCCCGCGCGGCTCCGCGCCGTCGGCCACCGCGACACCCACCCCGACCCCGGCACCGGCGGCGAACGGGGACACCGCGCCGGGAGACCAGTCGCGGCTGACCGCCGGGGCGCCCTCGACCGTCGACGGCCAGCGACCGGGGCGATCCACGCATCCACTGAGCCTGGCCCTGGTCGGCGCGATCCTGGCCGCCATCTACGGCCGGAACTTCGGCGCCGGCAGGCTGCTGCGCCGGCTCCTGGCGTCGCAGCCGAGCCGACCGCCCAACGGGCGGGTGGACGGCCGGCCGTACGTCGGCGCCCGATCGCGCAACACCCGGTCCGGCGGGCGGTTCCTCCTCTCCGACGACCCCGGCACGACCGTGACGACGGCCGACCGGGCGGGCGGTGTGCCCACCGGGCCGGCCGGGGACGCCGAACCACCGGAGCGGTCCGGGCCGCCCGACGGGTGAATCGTCGGGCGGCCCGGTCGGTCAGGCGGTGGCCGTGCTCAGGCCTTGGCTGCAGGAAGGATCTTGTCGAACGGCAGCCGCACCACCAGACCCTTCTTGAGGGCCGAGTTCTTGGTCTGCAGCTGGGTCAGCTCCGACGTGCTCAGCGCGCGGTTGTAGACGCGCACCTCATCCAGCGAACCATCGAAGTGGAACGCGCCATCCAACCGCTGGCCCACCTGAATCTGGAACGACACGGTCCGGCTGACCGACCCGGCCTCGGCGGGACCGGCCGCGACCTGGGCGCCGTCCACCCACATCAGCAACTGGTCACCCGAACGCTCCAACGCCACGAAATGCCAGGCATTGT
>NZ_BAABJQ010000046.1:0-55737 GCF_039543385.1 Rugosimonospora acidiphila | reverse complement strand
GGCGCGGCCCGGACCGCTGAACCCCGTCCGTTCAGGAGATCTGGCGGACCTTCCGGAAGGCGAGCAACAGCAGCACCGCGGCGAGCACGACGAAGATGCCCGCCTCGATGTACTGGAAGGGCCAGAACCGGTCGGCCGGCTGGTATGACAGCCAGTTGTAGGTGCCCGGCTTGCCGCAGGCCGCCGCCAACGGGTCGCCGCCGGCCGGCACCGGCCGCGCCCGTCCGCCGGGGCAGGAGACCATGGCGTCGTTCATCACCGTCGTGCCGTCGGCCAGGCGCACCGCCCGGTCGAGCACCAGGTTGCCGTTGAAGTCGTTGAAAATCGCTTGGCTGGCCACCGGGATCTTCGCGATCTCCGGCGTGCCGAAGTTCGGCCGCGCGATTAACGCCACCCCGAGCCGGACCACGGCGAAGCCGGCGAGTGTGACGCCCATGGCCGGCAGCACCTTGCGCCAGTACGAGCCGGCGAAGACGCCCAGCGCGACCGCGAAGAGGGTGTAGGCGACGGGTACGACGCCCTGCGAGTCGAACAGCCCGGACGCCAGCCGGCTGCCGTTGCCGACGGTGAACGGCTGAATCCACCAGTTGATGAGCAGCGCGTAGGCGACGGCGGCCAGCACCACGAACCCACCCACGAGGGCGGCCTTCGTCAGCGTCCAGCGTCGCCGGCTCACCCCCTGGGTCCATGCGAAGCGGTGGGTACCCTGCTCCACCTCACGAGCGACCAGCGGCGCCCCCCAGAACATGCCGACCAGCACCGGCGCGAACAGCAGGAGGATCGCCACGTAGGTCATGGGTGTGTACCTGTTGACGAACACCTGGCTGAGCTGGTGACAGTCGTTGAGGGCCTGCGGCGCCACGACCTGCCCGTGGCCGAGCTTGGCCACACAGTCGGAGAAGCCCTTCGCCGCATGGCGCATCTGCAGCCCGGTGGGGACCAGGAAGGCGGCGATTGCCGCGAGCACGATGACCATCACCAGCCCCGCTCGGCGGTGCTGGCGCCAGACAAGCCAGGTCATGCGGGCACCCCCCAGGCGTCGTGTGCGGTCGTCGCGGTGTCGTCGTTGAGGTAGGCCAGCACCAGGTCCTCCAGGGTCAGGTCCTTCACAGTCCACTGTGGATCGTCGAAGACCCGGTTGCCGCGCACCACAAGCGTCGACTGCCGGTCGGTGTGGCTGGACCGGATCACCTCCACCCCGGGCGGGGCGGCGTCACGCGGGCCGATCAGCTGATGATGCTCGGCGAGCAGGTCGTCGACCGAGCCGTCGAGCTTGACCTCGGAGCGGAGCAGCAGGATCAGGTGGTCGCAGGTTCGCTCCACGTCGGCGATCAGGTGCGAGGACAGCAGCACAGTGGTATCCGACTCGGCCACGCTGCCCATGAGCGCCTGCAGGAATTCCCGCCGGGCGAGCGGGTCGAGGCTCGCCACGGGCTCGTCGAGCAGCAGCAGCCGTGGCCGCTTGGCCAGGGCGAGCGCCAGGGCCACCTGGGCCCGTTGGCCGCCGGAGAGCTTGCCCACCGGGCGGTCCGGCGGGATGCCGAGCTGGGCGAGCCGACCCCGGGCCAGTGCCGCGTCCCACCGCTGGTTGAGCTTGCCGCCCAGGGTGACCAGGTCACGCGCGCTGAAGTCGCGGTACAGCGGAGTGTCCTGGGCGACGAAGCCGACGTCGGCCAGCGCACCGATGTTGTTGAACGGTTCCTGCCCGAGGATCCGCACCGCACCCTCGTCGGGCCGGAGCAGGCCGACGGCAAGGTGCAGCAGCGTGCTCTTGCCTGCCCCGTTGGGCCCGACGAGCGCCGCGATCCGGCCGGTGGGCAGCCGCAGCGTGCAGTTGCGCAGTGCCCAGGTCCGTCCGTAGCGCTTGCCCAGCCCGTCCGCCTGCAGCGCTATGTCCACTGTGGTCTCCCTCCGATGTCCTGCAATGAACCCGCGTCCGTGCTGCGCAGAGTCGTCTCGACCAACGCGACGACGTCCGCGCGCGACAGTCCCGCCGCCTCGGCCTTGGCCAGCCACGTCACCAGTTCCTCCCGCAGTTCCGCCTGACTGGCGAGGGCCGGTCCGGCCAGAGAGCCGGTCACGAAGGTGCCGACGCCGGGCCGGCCCTCGCACAGCCCCTCGGTCTCCAACTCCCGATAGGCCTTCAGCACCGTGTTGGGGTTGATCGCCAGGCCCTGTGCCACTTCCCGCACCTTGGGCAGCTGGTCACCGGGGTGCAGCAGGCCGACGCGCAGGCTCTGTTTGACCTGCTCGACCAGCTGCATATAGGTGGCCACCCGCGAGTGCCCGTCCAGAACGAACTCGATCACGGCGATGCTTTCTGAGATGACTTCATCTACTGTCTTACGACAGTAAGACAAGTTCCTCACACAGATGGGCTTCTGTCAAGCCGGGTTGCTACCGCGCCGTCCGGCGGGCCCGCCCCAAGCCAGCCCGACGCGGCCCGTCGGCCAGCGCGGCGCGGCGGTCAGAACGCGCGCGAGGGACCGGGCGTTGACATGAAGTGGGGTTGAGGTTTTACCCTGCCGGTACTCGATCATTCAGCGAGAAGGTAGCGCGTGGACATCAGCCTCGAATCTGGCGTCGGTGAGCAGCTCAAGGCGGCCTTCCGGCAGCACCCGGCCGGCCTGGCGGTCATCACCGCCGACGGGCCGGACGGGCCGGCCGGGTTGACCGTCTCCAGCGTCGCCTCGGTGTCGGTCACGCCTCCCGCGCTGTCGTTCTCGCTGGGGGGCACGCCGTCGGCGCGGGCCGTCCTGACCGCGCCGAGTTTCGTTGTGCACCTGCTCGGGCCGCGGCATACCGAGTTGGCCCGAGCGTTCTCCCGTACCGGCCCGCGATTCTCGTCCGAGCAGGGATGGGGCAGGCTGCCGACGGGCGAGCCGATCCTGCTCGGCGCCGCCGCCGCGCTCCGCTGCGTACCGCTGCACCTGGTCCCGGTCGGCGAGTCGACCGTCGTCGTCGCCTCGGTCGCCGAGGTGCGTCTCGGCCCGGTCGGCGGCCGGCTCGTCTATCACAACCGGACGTTCGTCTCCTGACGCGACGCCTGCTCGGCGCGACCGGGCGGGCGTGGATGGGCCGCGTGGACGGGCGGCGGGCCGGCGCGCCCCGGGTTCAGCTTCCGCCGGCGGTGCCATCCCCCGCCGCCACCGGCAGCAGGCCGCGCTCGCCGAACACCTTCTTCGCCACCAGGGTGGCGTTGATCGCCCGGGGCATGCCGCAGTAGATCGCCGCGTGCAGCAGCGCCTCGACGATCTCCTCGGGCCGCAGCCCGACCGTGAGCGCGCCCTGAAGGTGCACCTCCAGCTCGGTCTCGGTACCGCCCAGGGTGGTGAGCACCGCCAGGGTGACCAGTTGCCGGTCGCGCAGTGCCAGCGCGGGTCTCGGGTACACCTCGCCGAAGGCCCACGCCACGATCTGGCGCGCGAGCTCCGGCGAGATGTCGGCGAGCCTGTCGATGATCCCGCGCCCGGATTCCCCGAGGATGCTCTCGAGCACCCCCATGCCGCGGTCGAATCGCTGCTGCCCGGCGTCGGACGTGTCGCTCATGGATACCCCGCTCCCCCGCTCGCGCTCAGAACTTCGCGGTCGGCGCGCCGCCGCCGGAGTTGATCCGGGTCGGCCCGTCGGCCGACGGGCGTACGTCGAAGTCGAAGATCTCGGTCGGCAAATAGACCGTGGCGCACGAGTTCGGGATGTCCACCACGCCGGAGAAGCGGCCCTCGATCGGGGCGGCGCCGAGGATCAGGTACGCCTGCTCCGGGCTGTACCCGAACTTGGTCAGGTAGTCGATGGCGTGCAGGCAGGCGCGCTGGAACGCCAGTTGCGAGTCCAGGTACCGCTGCTCGCCGTCGGTACTGACCGAGATGCCGGAGAAGGCGAGCCACCGGCTGTACTGCGGAGGGATGTTGCCCGGCAGGATAATGGTGTTCTCGGCGACGCCGTAGGTGTCCATGCCGCCCTTGATCAAATCCACGTGCAGGTCGATGAACCCGCCCATTTCGATCGCGCCGCAGAACGTGATCTCACCGTCGCCCTGGGAGAAGTGCAGGTCGCCCACTGACAGGTTGGCGCCCGGGACATACACCGGGTAGAAGACGCGGGAGCCCTTCGTCATGTTCTTGATGTCCTGGTTGCCGCCGTTCTCCCGGGGCGGGGCGGTGCGCGCCGCCTCGGCGGCCACCCGGTCGAACTCGGCGCCGGTCAGCGACCCCAGGATCGCGTCCTGCGGCAGGGGCGGCAGCGACAGCGGCGGCACCCGGTCGGGATCCGAGGCGCGCACCGCCGCCTCACGCCGGTTCCACTTCTCCAGCAGCGCGGCCGAGGGGGCGGTACCCATCAGCCCGGGGTGGGTCATCCCGGTGAAGGAGACCCCGGGAATGTGCCGGGAGGTCGCCGTCTGCCCGCTGAAGTCCCACACCGCCTTGTACGCGTCGGGGAAGTAGTCGGTCAGGAAGCCGCCGCCGTTCTGGCGAGCGAAAATTCCGGTGTACCCCCAGCCCTGGCCGGCCAGCGGCCCGGAATCCTCCTGCGGGATCGGTCCGAGGTCGAGGATGTCGACGACGAGCAGGTCGCCGGGCTCGGCCCCCTGCACGGCGAACGGCCCGCTGAGCGCGTGCACGATCGACAGCGGCGCGTCCCGCACGTCGGTCGCGGAGTCGTCATTGTGGATCTCGCCGTCGAACCATTCCCGGCAGTGCACCCGGAACGACTGGCCGGGCCGCACGGTCACCACGGCCGGGATGTCGGGATGCCACCGGTTGTGGCCGACCAGTTGCTGATCCGCGAACCTCTTCGCGGAGTCCAGGGGGAACAGGACCTCGGGCATCGCTACCGCCTCTCAACGTCGCCGTGCCGGTCGCCGGCCCGGAATCCGGGTCACCACGTCCGGCGTCTCGGCGGTACGGGCCGCCCGATCCAGCGCCCGGGCCAGCGGCCGCGGGGTGACGGCGAGTCCGGGTGCGGAGTAGATCCGGGCCGCCTGGCCGCCGCAGGTACCGCAGGGCACGCTCGCCGACGCCTCGCCGATCCGCAGCCGTACCTCGAACGCGCCGTGACGCGGGCACCGGTACTCGTACGTCGCCATGCCGTTCTCCTCCGCCCGACCCCGGCCGGCGGTGCCGCCGGGCGACCTCCCGCCGCGCCTGCTCAGCATCGGCCGCCGGCGGTCGGTCGCGCAGGGCAACGCCGGGAAGTCGTGAGCCGTGGGGCGGCAGTGTCGGCTGTGACCCGCCGCGGCCCGACCGGGTATCCGGCGGGCGCCGCCGGATCGGCCCGGCCCACCGCCGGTGGGTCACGCGCGGCCGGAACCGGCTACCCCGCCCGGTCGAGGTCGTACGCCACGCGGCGCACGGCGAGCGGGGCGACGTCGTCGCTGGCGTGCAGGTCGGGCATCGTGATCATGACGGAGGTGTGGCGCGGGGCCGGGGCGGTCACGGTGCGGCCGACAGTTCCACGGTGGTGTTGTGCCGCGCGGCGGTGAGAACTTGGCGCCGCGAGCCAACCGCGGGCATGGTGCGTCTCGTCTAAGGGGCACAAGACAGGGGAGGGTACGCGGTGCGGTCCGAAGCGGACGAGGATTACGTCGAGTACGTCAGTGCTCGGCTTCCGGCTCTGAAACGGTTGGCCTATCTGCTCTGCGGTGACGACCACAGAGCCGACGACCTGGTGCAGGAGTCGGTGACCAAGCTGTACGCGCGATGGCACCACGCGCGCAAGGCGACCAGCCTGGACGCCTACGTCCGGTCGATCGTGATCCGCACCCACATCGACAACGGCCGGCGGCCCTGGTCCCGGGTACGCCTGTTCAGCCAGCCCCCGGATCACGGGGTCGCGGAAAGCTCCGGGCCCGAGGACCGGGCGGTGCTGCGCGCGGCGCTGGCCACTCTGCCGGCCGGGCAGCGCGCCGTGCTCGTGCTGCGGTTCCTCTGCGACCTGCCGGTCTCGGAGGTCAGCGAGCTTCTGAACTGTTCGCCGGGGACCGTGAAAAGCCAGACGTCGCACGGGCTGGCCAACGTTCGCCAGGCCCTCAACAGGTTGGGATATCCGATGGCAGCGATGGGGAGTTTGCAGAATGGATGAGGAACGGACCGTACAGGCACTGCTCGGGCTGCGGGATGACGAGGGCGGGCCACCCTCGGTCGATCTGGGCACGGCCATGCGGGTGGGGCGCGGTCGGCTGCGCCGCCGGCGCACGGCCCAGGCGTCGGCCGGCGCCGTGGTAGCGGTAGCGGTCGTCGTGGCCGTGCCGACTGTCCTTCATCTGGTACGCGAACCCGATCGCCCGGCGTCGTCCGTCGTGGCCGCGCCGGGCGGCGCCGCCTCCCCGCCCACGGCCGCGACCTCCCCGTCCACGGCGGCCGGCCCCACGTCGCTGTCCTGCGTCGAGACCCGGCTGCCGGTTCCGCAGACCAACCAGGAGGCGCTGGTCGGCGGCGCCGATCCGACCGGGCACTACCTGATCGGGAGGGTGTACCAGAACGGTCGTCCCACCCAGCCCATCATCTGGCACGACGGGCAGTACCAGACCCTGAGCATGTCGGGCTCCGATCCCGACCTCACGGACATCACGCCGGCCGGAGTCGCGGTGGGGGTGTCGTTCCCGTCCGGGCTGGACAGCACCGGCTGGATCTACCAGGACGGCCGGCTGACGAAGCTCAAAGGCCCGTACGGCGCCGAGCCCAGGGCGATCGCCGACAACGGGATCATCGCCGGCACCGAGACCACGAGGGACTCGCTGGAGTACCCCATCGTGTGGCACTCGCCGACCTCGACGGCCGTGCGGCTGCCGCTGCCCGGCCCGAACTGGATGGGCCAGGCCGACGACGTGGATTCAGACGGCACCATCGTCGGCACGGTCCGGCCGAGCGTGACCTCCGACGAGAGTCGGGGCATCGTGTGGCGGCCGGGCGGCGGCTACCAGCTGCTGCCCGTACCCACCGGGATCGTGGCCGGCGCCAACGGCCTGGAGGTGCACTCGATCCGGGACGGCGTGATCGTCGCGGCCGGTACGGTCACCGACCAGAAGAGCAAGAGCATGACGCCCGTGCTGTACCGCCTCTCCACCGCGGCGTTCGCCCCGCTGCCCCAGGCGAACCTGTCCATCGCCGCGGGAAACGCCCAGGGGCGGATCGTGGGTAGCGGTGCCTACCTGGCGGCGACGGTGTACACGCCCAGCACCGGGATCGTCTCGCTGCCGACCCTGGTGCCGCAGAGCACGTCGTCGCCGACGCTCGCTGCCATCCCTAACACCATCAGCGACGACGGCTCGATCATCGGTGGCCAGGACGTCGACGCCAAGGGCGTCATCCACGCCGTCCGCTGGACCTGTCACTGACGCGCCCCGCGCCTGGCCGCGCCCGGCGGCGGTGGTCCTCCGCCACCGCCGGCGGGCGTGCGCCGCGCCCGCCGGCGGTGGCCGTCGCCGGCACCCATCCCACGGCACCTACCCCTCGCACTTATCCCGCGGCGCGGTTCCCGAGCCGCAGTTCGGGATTGGGCGCCGCCGCGGCCAGCCTGCGGGTGTACGGGTGCTGAGGGTTGGTGATCACGTCGTCGGCGGGTCCGCGCTCGACGATCTGACCCTTGTACATCACCAGAATCTCGTCGCTGAAGTGCCGCGCGGTGGCGAGATCGTGGGTGATGTAGAGCACGCCGAGGTTCTCCTCCCGCTGCAACTGCGCCAGCAGGTTGAGCACGCCCAGGCGGATCGACACGTCGAGCATCGACACCGGCTCGTCCGCGACGAGCATCTCCGGCGAGGGCGCGAGGGCGCGGGCGATGGCCACCCGCTGGCGCTGCCCGCCCGACAGCTCGTGCGGATGCTTCGCCGCCAGCTGCGTGGCGGGAGTGAGCCGTACCCGCTCCAGCAGCCGCTCGACCGCGGCGTCCACCTCCGCCGAGGTCCTTGCCCGATCGTGGATCTGGAGTGGCCGGCGCAGGTGGTGGGCGACCGAGTGGTACGGGTTCAACGACGCGAACGGGTCCTGGAACACCATCTGCACCCGGTGCCGGTACTCGCGCAGCCCGGCGCCGTGACGGCGGATCGGCGCGCCGTCGAGCAGGATCTCACCGCGCGTCGGGCGTTCGAGCTGCATCAGCAGCTTGGCGATGGTGGACTTGCCCGACCCGGACTGCCCGACGAGCCCGATCGTCCGGCCGGACTCGAGCGTGAAGCTGACGTCCTGTACGGCCAGCAGCTTGCGCTCGCGACCCCGTGCGCCACGGATCCGGTACTCCTTGCTGACGCCGCGCAGTTCCAGCGTGGTCATGCTGCCGCCGCCAGCGGCGCCGAGGAACGAGGCGCCGCGGTCAAGCGGCGGTTCTTGATGAGCCATGCCGCCAGCGGCGCCGAGGGACGAGGCGCCGCGGTCAAGCGGCGGTTCTTGGTGAGCCATGCCGCCAGCGGCGCCGAGGAACGAGGCGCCGCGGTCAAGCGGCGGTTCTTGGTGAGCCATGCCGCCAGCGGCGCCGAGGGACGAGGCGCCGCGGTCAAGCGGCGGTTCTTGGTGAGCCACGCCGCCAGCGGCGCCGAGGAACGAGGCGCCGCGGTCAAGCGGCGGTGGTCCTGGTGAGTCATACCTTCTCCTGGTCGGTCTCGGTCAGCCTGATGTCGGCGACGCCCGTGCGGATGAAGTCGCCGCGCTCGCCGGTCAGCGATGGGAAGGAAGCCAGCAACCGCTTGGTGTAGTCGTTACGCGGCGCGGTGTAGAGGTTGCGGGCGGCGCCCAGCTCTACGATCTCGCCCGCCTTCATGACCGCGATCCGGTCGCTGATCTCCAACAACAGCGGCAGGTCGTGGGTGATGAAAAGCACCGCGAAACCGAGCTCCGCGCGCAGCCGGGTGACCTCGTCGAGGATCTCGCGTTGCACGACGACGTCGAGCGCCGTCGTGGGCTCATCCATGATCATAACCTGCGGGCCGAGCGCCATCGCCATGGCGATCATGACGCGCTGGCGCATCCCCCCGGACAGCTCGTGCGGGAAGGACTTCAGCCGAGACCGCTCCACGCCGACGCGTTCGAGCAGGTCGCCGGAGGTGCGCACGCGGTCCCTCCGGGACATGCGCGGTCGGTGGGTGATGAAGATGTCCTCCAGCTGCGCCTGGATGTTGATCACGGGATTGAGCGAGTTCATCGCGCCCTGGAACACCATCGAAATCTTGTCCCACCGAAAGGCCCGCAGTTGCTTGCCGCGCAGCGTGGAGAGGTCGACCGTGCCTCCCTCGCGCGGGTGGAACGACGCACGCCCCGACGTGATCAGTGCCGGCGGCCTGAGCAGGCGAGTGATGCCGTACGCGAGCGTCGACTTGCCGCAACCGGACTCACCCGCGAGCCCCAGGATCTCGCCACGGCCGAGCGTGAGGTTGATGTTCCGCACCGCGTGGGCGGTCATCGCACCCAGGTAGTCGACGCTGAAGTCCTCGATGGTCACGACCGGGTCGGCGAGGCTTGCGGTCGCGCCCCCTTCGGTGGCTGCGCTCATTTCAGGTTCTCCTGTTCCAACCGGTGGATCTGCGCGGCGGTGAGGCCCCATTTCCTGCGCGCCGCGCGGGTGGAGTTGCGCAGCTTGGGATTGATGATCTCGTCGATCGAAAAGTTGATCAACGAGAGCGCCGCGCCGAACAGCGCGATCATGAGACCCGGCGGCACGAACCACCACCACGCGCCCTGCGTGAGCGCGAGGTCGTTGTACGCCTGGAACAGCATGGTGCCGAGGGTGAACGTGCCGTTCGCGCCGAGGCCGAGGAACGACAGCCCCGCCTCGCCGAGGATCGCGAAGATGATCGCGAACACGAACTGCGACGCCATGACCGGGACGAGGTTGGGCAGGATCTCCACGACCAGGATGCGCCACGTCTTCTCGCCGGAGACCCGGGAAGCGGCGACGTAGTCGCGGTTGCGCAGGCTGAGGGTGACGGCCCGGAGCACCCGGGCGGAGCCCGCCCAGCTGGTTATCGTCAGTACGAGCGCGATCAGCAACAGCCCGCGATGGTTCTGCGGCACGTAGTTGCCGATCACGATCACCAGCGGCAGCCCGGGGATGACGAGGACAACGTTCGTGAACAAGGCGAAGCCCTCGTCCACGGCGCCGCCGATGTACCCGCCGAGGACGCCGAACACGCCGCTGAACACGGTGGCGATGATGCCCACCACGAAGCCGATGATGAGCGAACCTCGCGTGCCGTAGGCCAGCTGGCTCCAGACGTCCTGGCCCGTCTGGTTGGTGCCGAGCCAGTGTGCGGCCGACGGATGCGCGAACCAGTCGGTGCTGATCGCGTTGGGATCCCGCACCAGGAACGGTCCGACGATGGCCCAGGCGATGATGACGCCGGCGATCGCCAGGCCGACGACGAGCTTGGGAGACCGGCTGGGCAGCAGCGCGGCGATGCTCGTACGCCCCGGGCTCGGTGCGACGCTCGGCACGCTTCCCTCGAGAGAGGTGGTAGAAGCCATGCTCGTTCACGCTTCCCTTCTGCTCAGGCCCGGGCTCGGGTACGTGGGTCGATGAGCGCGTACAGCAGGTCCACGATGAGGTTCGCGGCGAGCACGGATAGCGAGATGACCAGGAAGATGCCCTGCATGAGCGCGTAGTCGTTGTTCGACACCGAGGTCCAGAGCAGCTGGCCGACGCCGGGATAGCTGAACACCTGCTCGGTGACGATCGATCCGGCCACCACGAAGCCGAGCGAGATGGCGAAGCCCGACAGCGAGGGCAGCACGGCGTTGCGGGCAGCGTAGGTCAGCCGTACGCGACGGGGCCGCAGACCCTTGGCCTCGGCGGCGACGACGTAGTCCTCGGAGAGCGTGGCGACCATCATGTTGCGCATGCCGAGCATCCAACCGCCGATCGAGGAGATCACGATCGTGCAGGCCGGCAGGAAGCCGTAGTAGATGGCGCTGCCGACGAACCGGAGCGACACGCCGGGCATGGTCGAGGCCACGTCGTAGCCCCCGGCGTACGGGAACCACTGGTGCCAGCGGGTCAGGAACAGGACCAGGATCAGCGCCAGCCAGAAGTACGGTACGGCCTGAAGCACCGTGGTGGCGGGGATGAGGTTGTCGAGCCAGGAGCCGCGCCTCCAGCCGGCGAACATGCCGAGCCCGACGCCGAGCAGGAAGGCGATCACCGTGGACAGGCCGATGAGCGCGATCGTCCAGGGCAGCGCCTGACCGATCACGTGGGTGACCGTGGCGGGGTAATTGACCAGGGACACACCGAGATTGCCATGGATCAGGTCGTTGAGGTACTGGCCGTACTGCCCGAACCAGTTGCCCCCGCCGCCGGTGCCGAGCTGGATCTCCAGTGCCTTGCGGGTGGCCGGGGTGACCGGCTGCCCGGCGGCGCCCATCTTGGAGATGAGCACGTCGACGGGGTTTCCCGGCATCAGCCGGGGGATGAGGAAGTTCAACGTCACGGCGAACCAGAGGGCGACGACGTAGAACAGCACCTTCTGCAGATAGAACCGCATCGCTCCGCTTTCTGCTCGACGTCCCGGGGGCCGGAGCGGCCGTGGCCCTTCCGGCCCCGGAACGAGCCCGCTACGTCAGCCCTTGGCCGGGCGGATCGCCTTGAGAACGATGCCGTTGTCCCACGCCTTCCACGGCTCGGGGAAGGCGTAGAGGTTGTCCTGCGTCGGCCACCCGGTGGCGCGGCTGTTGTTGAACTGCGTCAGCGCCTGGTTGACGTAGATCGGGATGTAGGGCATGTCCTTGACGATCTGCGCCTGGATGACGCCGTAGTCCACCTTCTGCTTGGCCGGGTCGTTCGTCGAGGCGACATCCTTGATGGCCGCGTCGACCGTCGGGTTCGAGTAGCGCGACACGTTCGTGGTCGCGCTCTCGCCGGCCTTCGCGGTGTTCGAGGTGCTCAGGTAGTTGTTGTAGATGAAGTACGGCGATGGCGACGCGCCGGGGTTGATGGAGTTCAGCGAGAGCTGGAACTTGCCGCTGACCTCGGCCTGGCTCCACGCGTTCTGGGCGACCTGGTTGACCGACAGCTTGATGCCGGCCGGCTTGAGCTGGCCCTGCAGGAGGGTGCAGTCGGTGTCGTAGTCGGTCCAGCCGGTGACGACGTTGACGCTCAGGTCGAGTTCCTGGCCGCCCTTGCTGTAGTAGCCGTTGCCGCCGAGCTTCCAGCCGGCCGCCTCCAGGACGCTCTTGGCCTTCGCCACGTCCGCGGTCTGCGGCAGCGAGGCGTTGGCCTGATCGACGATGTTGTCCCCGTTCACGGACGGGACGAGCAGCGCCGCCGAGGCTGGCTCGGCGAAACCCGCCACGGCCTGGGTGTTGAGCTGGGTGCGGTCCATCGCGTAGTAGATCGCCTGGCGCACGGCCGGATCGGTCTGTGGCCCCGTGCAGCCGAGCGCGGCGTTGGAGCAGGCGACGATGTCGGTCACCGAATCCGGCGTGTTCACGTAGCTGAGGTTCGGGTGCTGCTTGATGATGTTCTTCAGGGTGGGCAGGTAGGAGCCCATCCAGTCGATCTGGCCCGACTCGAGCGCCGAGGTCGCGGCATCCGCGTTGGCCAGCGAGATGTAGCGGACGTTTTCGACCTTCGGGGCCTCGTCGCCGGTGCCCCAGTAGGTCGGGTTCCGGGTGAGCACGTAGCTCTGCGCCGAAAAGGACTTGAGCTTGTACGGTCCGGTACCGACCGGACTGGTGTTCGTCTCCTTGGCGGGGTCGGCGATCTTTGACCAGATGTGCTCGGGCACCATCGCCATGTTGCCCAGCAGCTGCGGCTCGAGCGTGAACGACGTCGACGGGAACGTCAGCACGACGGTGTTGTCATTGGTGGCCGTGGCCGTCCAGGTGGCGCCGGTCGTGTTGAGCCCGGGATTCTTCTGGAAGAGGGTGAACGTGAACGCGACGTCTTTGGCCGTGAATGGTTGGCCGTCGGTCCATGTGACGCCCGAGCGGGTCGTGATGGTCAGCTGCGTGCCATCGGCGTTCCACGAGTACGCGGTGCCGAGCACCGGCACCGGCTTCTGCGCCCGCGCCATGTTGTAGTAGAACAAGGTTTCGTAGAGCACGCCCTGCGACGGCTGCAGCTCCGCGCCGGTCGACAGCAGCGGATTGAAGTTCTCCGTGAAGTTGCCCACCGAACCGTTGAACAGCGTGATGGTCGTCGCTCCGCCGGACGAGTTGCCGCTGGAGCCGTCCGAGGAACAACCGGTCAGGACGAGCGCGGCGGCTGCGGCCAGCGCGGTCGCCCCGAGGAACAGTCGCTTCTTGCTCAGAGACATCGTTGACCCTTCGTTCGTAGTGAGGGCAGGGTGCGACCGGCACACGGCAACGAGGAGTCGGCGATGACCGTCGCAATGCGTGCGGCTCGATGGGCGCCGGGGGGCGCCGTCGCGAGGTGGGGCCGGCCGAGGTGTTGAACGCGTGGCGGGTTCGGGACTCAGCTCGCTTGGCAGACGAGGAGCGCGGCGGCGGACGGGGCGTCGGCAGCGAGTTAGCCGGGGTCGCGGCGGGGCGTGACCCCGGCGACAATCATGTGCGTCACCGTGCCCCACGCGGCGGTCTCAGCCGGTGTTTCGGTTGGCGGCGATCGACTCTCGTCGGATCGTCAGGGTGTTGCTCGACGCGGCGCCACGCCCGTTGGATCGGCTGACCGACCGCGTGCGATCGACCCCCACGCCGGGTTGGACCAGCGGCAGTTCTCATGTCCAGTCTCCCGTCCCTGGGAACGACTTCGGGCCGGCCCGGCGCTGAATTAACCGATTAAGCTCAGGTGCTACGCACACTAGGTCGGAAATCCAGATCAGTCAATCTCTTGCGGGGCGCTTGATGCGTTTTCGTTACGCCAGCACCCGGCCGAATTCGTGTGAGTTCTGGCCACATCCCAAGTACAGGACCACTTTCCTGGCCGATCGCGAGGGCATGCCGGCCGGCTCCGCAGAGACCTGAGGCGAGCGCGAGGCGCTACCCTCCCCCACCTTTTGTTCTGGCAGCGACGCGCTTAACCGTGTTAGCTTGATGGCACCAAGGTGGGAGGACCGCAGTGAAGCGTCCGACGATAGCCGACATCGCTGCGCGGGCCGGAGTGTCCACCGGTGCCGTGTCCTACGCCCTCAACGGGCAACCCGGGGTTTCGGAATCGACGCGTCGACGAGTGCTGGCGATCGCCGAGGAGATCGGTTGGAATCCGAACCGCGCCGCCCGCGCGCTGAGCGGGGCCCCGACCAACAGCATCGGGCTGGTGCTGCGCCGCCCGGCACGAGTCCTCGGCGTGGAGCCGTTCTTCATGGAGCTGATCAGCGGCGTGGAGGCAGAGTTGTCCGCGCGGTCGTTCGCGCTGACTCTGCATGTGGTGCGCGATCCAGAGTCCGAGATCGCGGTGTACCGGCGGTGGTGGGGTGAACGTCGGGTCGACGGCGTACTGGTTTGCGATCTGCGCATCGACGATCCACGGGTGCCCGCGCTGGAGGATCTGGGCCTGGCCGCCGTGGTGGTCGGTCCCGACGAGGGAGCGGGCACGCTCGCCAGCGCCTGGTCCGACGACGGGGCCGCGGTCGTCGAGGCGGTGGAATATCTGGCAACGCTCGGCCACCGCAGCATCGCGCGGGTCGGCGGGCTGCCAGACCTCCAGCACACCGGCGTCCGGACGGCCGCGTTCACCGACGTCTGCCGGCGATTGGGCCTGGCCGATCCGGTGACGATTCCGACCGACTACACCGGAGAGGGCGGCGCGCATGCCACCCGCCGCCTGATCAGCTCGCGGAAGCGCCCCACGGCGATCCTGTACGACAACGACATCATGGCGATCGCGGGCCTCGCCGTCGCCGGCGAGATGGGGCTGGCCGTCCCTCGCGACATCTCGCTGGTCGCCTGGGACGACTCGGTGCTGTGCCAGCTGGTCCGCCCGCCGATGACGGCGATGTCACGCGATATCTCCGCATACGGCGCCAGAGCGGCGCGGCTGCTGCTCGACGTCATCGCCGGGAATCCGGTGGTCTCCATCCGGGACGAGCCCGCGCACCTGATCCCACGCGGCAGCACCGGGCCGCCCCGCCCGGACGCGGGCGCCGGACGCGGCTAACAACGACCGCCTCAATCGGTACATTCATGGGATTCATTGTCGATCCTGCTTGCATTGATCTCGCCGCAGCCGGTAGACCGGATCCGTGGTTGCCCCTGGACGTCACGTCCGGGGGCCTGATGACGTGAGGAGCAGGTCATGCCATCGCAAACAAAGCCGAGCATCGTGTTCGCCCATGGGCTCTGGGCCGACGGTTCGTGCTTCAATAAGCTCATCCCGACGCTTCAAGCCGAAGGGCACGAGGTGTTCGCCTCGCAGCACGGCCTCAACTCGCTGGAGAGTGACGTCGCGTGCGTCAACTTCACTCTCAATCACGTCCCCGGCCCGATCGTGCTCGTCGGTCACTCCTACGGAGGGACGCTGATCACCAAGGCGGGCACCCACGACCGGGTCGCCGCGCTGGTGTACATCGCGGCGCTCGCGCCCGACGACGAGGAGACGTCACAGCAGCATCTGGAGCAGTTCCCCGCCACGCCCATCTTCGACCACATCGACGTCGCCGACGGGCGCATCTGGCTCAAGCCCTCGGCCGTGGAGCACTTCGCGGGCGACCTCCCAGAGGCGGAGCAGCAACTCGTGCTCGCGACCGGCGCTGTGCCGGTTGTGGACCTCTTCAATCAGCATGTTCCCGGCACGGCCTGGAAGACGAAGCCGAGTTGGTTCGTCGTCGCCAACAACGACCACACCGTGAACCCCGACAGGCAACGCGCTTCGGCCAAACGCATGGGCGCGAACACCCACGACATCGACAGCAGCCACGTCCCGATGCTGTCGCATCCCGATTTCGTCCTCGACGTCATCCGTGCCGCCGCCAAGGCCACGCAGGACGAGTAGCCTTCGGGGGCCTGGCGCCGCTGGCGAAGGTGGACCCTAGTGGGCCTGGGCGGCGGCCTGCCTCCTGCGCCTCGCGGCTGCGGTCATCACGCCGATCACCACTACCAGCAGCGCCAGGGCCCCGAGGGTCCAACCCAACCAGCCTCTCAGGGAAAACCAGGGCGTCGCGTCGGTGGACGAGGCATCTGTGTCGGCCGGGATCGCCTGCGGATCCCCGTGCACGACGGCCGGAGCCGCCACGCTGCCGGTGTCCCCCAACCAGACGGTACCGTGCTGGTCCGACGCCGCCTTGCGGAACGACTGCCGCACGGCGGCGGCCTGGTCCGGGTGCTGCGCTTGGAACGCGGCCTGGGTGAGCTTGCTGAACGGCACGGACCCGAAGTCGACGCCTCCGTCGGTGTAGGTGAACGTGTAGCGGATGTTCCCCGAGTCCAGTTGCTTCTGGACGTGGTATTCGCCCTGGGTGTAGGACTTCACGTACTCGTCGAACACCGACCGGGACGACCAGCCCTGGATCGCCTGCCACCGGCTGACGTCGCCGTTGTCGATCATCGACGTCAGGGAGCCGGTGTGACGCTGGCGATACCACTCCGCCGCCACCCGCGCCAGGTAGACCCGACGAAGTTCGGCGAAGTCGGGTGAGTGGTTGACCGCGTCCTCCACCTTCGGCAGGATCACCTTGTCGAACACCGACTCCATGCGCCGGCTCGGCGTGGGGCACGTCGGGTCGCCCTTGGTGCCGTCAAACAGCTCGCCCTCCGACTTGACCTCCAAGGGCGCGTCCACGATGTAGAGTCCGCCGTCCTGCTCGTAGACCACTGCCGGTTTCGGCACTATCCACTGCCGGGTGATGGCGCACTCCTGGGCGCTGCTCGGGCTCGGCGTACCCCAGAACTGCTTGCCCGTGCTGGTGTTCGGGTTGGTGAGCTGTGCGGCGAGCTTCTTCATCCTGAGGTCGGCCGTAAGGAGGATGCGCCCGACGTCCGTCGTGGCCAGCTTGGGATCGATGATGCGATCCGGTTCGCGCGGGTTCAGGTTCACCCAGAACGTGGACGGGGGCAGGCTGAGCCACACGAAGAACGCGTCGGACATCTGCGCCGCGGCCAGCTGTCCCTCCGTGATCCGGTGGTCCGCGCCGGTCGTCGACGCCGCGCTGAACGCGTAGTGCAGCTGCCCGGTCTTGTCCTCGGACAGGTACCGCAGTTGCAGGCTGGAGAAGTCTATGCCGCCCGGGTCCGAGCCGGGCTCATTGGACAGCGCGTTGGTGAGCGTACCGCCTGATGGTGAGTCGCCCGGTAGCGTGAACGCGTTGCGCGCCCGGGTGGCGGGTGTCAGGGTCGGTGCCTCGGTCGGCTGCCCCACGGTGCTCCACCTCTGGTGTGCGCCCTCGACATAGGAGGCGGCGTCCTGGCTCTCCAGCTCGGCCTGTGCCTGATCCTTGGTCTTCGCTCCGGCCTTGACCTCCTGGTCGAGGCTCTTCTTGAGCTCGGCACGCTTCGGTCGGGACAGGTTGGTCCTGCTGGTCAGGTACCTGAAGCTGCGCATCTTCGGGAGGATCTTGCCCTGCTCCAGGTTCGTCCGGCACGCATTGCCACCGGAGTTGCAGGGGATCCGTTCGGACAGCCCCTCGGTGGCGCCGTCGGTCGCCTTGAGTACCTTTCCGACGTACGAGTCGAGCACCCACTCGGTGTGTACCGTCTGCCGGATCCTCCCCTTGAGCACCGGGTCCGAGGTGAGGTCGTAGGTGTCGCTCGGGGTGTACGAGGTCTTCCAGTCGACGGGTCTCGTCTTCGTGCTGTTGGGAACCGGCTCCATGAGCCGGTTGCCGTTCCGGTCGACGAGGTAGGGCTCCCCGGTCTTCGGATCGACGCGGTAGATGTCGACCAGGACCCTGGTCGGGCTGCTGCCGTACGGGCCGCCCCCGTTGGCGGTGGTCACGTACACCGTGACCTTCTCGCCGTCGACGGTGATGGTGGTCGGCACCACGGCCACGTTGCGCTCGGGGCCGACGCGCTCCATGCCGGACGGGCGCAGGTACGTGTGCCGCTGGCGGTACAGCTGGATGAAGACGTTCAGCGGGTCGTCCTCGCCCGCCGGTTCGAGTTGGTATCCGCCCGGATCGGCGTAGGCGCGCGCCGACGCGAACTGGCCCGTGGCCGCCGGCACCGACAGCGTCGGGAGCAGCAGCGCCAGCAACGCGACCAGGAGCGAGGCGACCCGGCGGCCAATCGGGTGACCACCGCGCCGATCGGTACCGGACGGATTCTGCGCCTTGCCGACCATCACGTCGCCCCTCCCTGCCGCCCGCCGATCGCTGGGGCGAGCCGGTCAGCCCCGGCGGGTTCCGCGCGAGAGGTGCTGGCTGCGCATCAGGGTCTGGCGATGAAGACGAGGGCAAGCAGGCGCGAGTCATCGCACCCCGCCGCTATCCGGTTACATTCGTCCGGAGATCTTCAGCCGCGCCCCGTCATGTGCACTGGCTCAGGGGGCCGAGCGTAGCATCGAGGAGAAACTATGGCTATGAACGCGATTGTCGCGTTTCTGGCAGCCTCTCCCGGCTCAGTATTCGTATTCGCTCAGCTGTGACTCCCAGAGGCTGCCCTCCCGCATCGCCTCCGGATCCATCGAGGTGAGCAGGTCTCGCGCCCGCCCGATTATCTCGTACGCCTCGTCCGAGCCCTGCTCGACCGAGCCGAGCCCGTCCCCGAGATCCTTCTCGAAGACGCCGAGGAACAGCACGAAGAGTGCGACGTTGCCGTTCTCGAACTCGGGAAGATGGTCGAATCCGGGGGGGCTGATGAAGTACACGCGGTCCGACCCGACCTCGATGGCGTGCCGCAGATCCATCCCGACGCCCTCACCGACGACGACGTACTCCGTGCCATTCCTGGACACGGGCCGGCTCAGCAGGTCGAGGATGGTGCCGTTGCCCATGGTCGGCTCGAAGACCGGCAGCCCCACCGTGGTCAGAAACTCGCGGGTGCGCGGTGACAGTCCCGGGTACGGCTGACCCGGGTCGACGGGGTGGAGCTGGTCGGCCCACAGCCGGCGCACCTCCCGGATGGCGGCGTCGCTCCAGCCGGCATCCGTGGGCGTCGTCATCGCCCGCTACCCGGAACGGCGCGTAGCCGGTCGACGACCGTCGGCGAGCGTCGAACATTGTCCATCGCCGGATCCTCCCCTGTCCTGTCCGTGTGCCGCCCAACGCCCCTGTGCCGCCCAACGTCCGTGTGCCGCCCAACGTCCGTGTGCCGCCCAACGGAGCCACCACCGATTATGACCGGGCCAGGGCGCGCGGGCCCGTGGCACCCGCGGGTTCACGCCTCCGGCGTGGCCGGTTCGTCGCGGGGCAGGAAGGGCAGCTCGAGATAGACCTGGTCGGAGGCGGCGAGAATCTGGGCGGCGTCGTCGACCGGCGGGTGGATGCGCTGGTTGATCCGCCTCTTGATGTACGCACCGTCGGCACCCGAGGCCATCACCCTGCGGTCCCAGCCCCGGGTGAAGATGGCGCCCGCGCCGCCCAAATCCAGGCAGGTGACGTACGGGCCGGGGGTGAAGTCCCGCAGCGGCAGGTCGAGCAGGTCGGCCGCCGCGTTGTACCCGGCGACCTTGCCGAGCGGGGTGGCGTGCTGGCAGGCCTGCATGACCGTGTGTTCGGCGTCGAACGCCGCCGCGGCCGTGTCTCCGGCGACGAACACCTCGGGGAGGGCGCGCAGCTGGTGGTCCACCGGCACCCGGCCGAGGCCGTCCAGCTCGCCGGAGACCTGCCGGGTGAGTTCGCTGGCCCGGAGTCCCACGCACCAGACCACCGCGTCCGCCTCGACCTTCGTACCGTCGGAGAGGACGGCGAAGCCGTCGCCGACCTCCGTCACCGTCGTCCCGAGGCGGCATTCGATGCCCAGCCGGTCCAGTGCGGCTTCGATCTGTTCGCGCGGACCCGCGCCGAGCTGGTCTCCGACCACGTCCGACCGGTCCACCAGTACCACGCGGCCCCGCGCGGCAAGCGCGGTCGCGGCCTCCAGGCCCACGAATCCGGCACCCACCACCACGGCGGTGTAGCTCTCCCGGTCGCGCAGGTGGTCGGTGAGCCGCCGGGCGCCGTCCAGGGTGTCGATGTCGAACAGCCGCCTGGCGCCGGGTAGGTCCTCGGGTGCGACCAGCCTGCTGCCCGCCGCCAGCACGAGCCGGTCATAGCCGATCTCCTGTCGGCCATCGGCGATGACCACGCGGCGGTCGGTGTCGATGGTGGTCACCGTGGCCCGCAGGTGGTCGACGCCGATCGGCACGAGAATTCTGCGCAGCTCCACCGTTGCCCGGTCGGGCTCCGGCTCGTACAGGCGCGGCCGCAGCACCAGGCGGTCGTTCGGCGCGATGAGCGTGATGCGCAGTTGCCTCTTTCCGCGTGCCAGCGCCGCGCCCGCCGCAGCCCACACGCCCGCGAAACCACCACCAATGATCACCATGTGTGCCATCTGTTGTCTCCTCCGCGCCCGACCCTCCGCCGAATCGGAGGGTTCGGCAGGCAGACAAGACGGCGGGTTCAGATGTGACCGAGGTGAGCGAGCTTTTCGGGATTGACCAGCCTCCGGAATACCGTGATCCGCCCGTCGGCGATCTCCACGGTGTCGAGCCAGACCAGCCTGCCGCCGTCGTAGGTTGCCAGGGCCGGGTACCCGTTCACCTCGATGACGCGGAACGCGTCGGGGCGCCTGTGCTCGATCTGCCGGACCAGCAGCAGGGCGATCGTCCCGGCGCCCCAGACCGGCCGGCGCGAGGCGGTCACCTTGCCGCCACCGTCGGCGACGTAGACGGCCCCGGGATCCAGCAGCGCGACGAGCCCGGCCAGGTCTCCCCCGTCGGCCGCCGCCTTGAACGCCCTGAGCACGCGTTCGGTCTCGGCACCGGATGCCCGAGGCCGCTCCTCGACCGCCGCGACCCGGGCCCGGGCGCGGGAGGCGAGCTTGCGACTGGCGGCGGGCGTGCCGCCCAGCACCTCGGCGATCCGGTCGAACGGGAACTCGAAGACATCATGCAGCACCAGCGCGACGCGTTCGGCGGGCGTGAGCGCCTCCACGACCACCAGCAGCGCGGTGCTCACCGACTCGTCCAGCAGCACCTGGGCGGCGGCGTCGGGCCCGGTCAGCAGCGGCTCGGGCAGCCAGGGCCCGACGTAGGACTCGCGTCGCACGCGCGCCGACTTCAGCACGTTGTACGACGTCCGGGCGGCCACGGTCACCAGCCAGGCCCGCAGGTCGCGCACCTCGGACAGGTCGGCGGCGGTGGCGCGCAACCAGACCTCCTGCGTGACGTCCTCGGCCTCGGCAACGGAGCCGAGGATGCGATAGGCCGCCCCGAAGACCGCGGCGCGGTGCGCCTCCCAGTCGGTCTCCGTCAAGACGCCGGCCGGCTCCACGCTCGCCCTGCCTCTCGGATCGTCGCTGGGCCACGCGTCCCGATCACCACCCGGATGCGCCGGGCCGGCCAATGCGGGTGACGCCGCCCATCCGGCCATGGTGCCACGGGCGTAGGGGCGACGCGCCCGGACGGCGCCTCCCCACGTACCCGTCTCACCCGGCCACGCTCGGCGAGCACGCATCACAAGGTTCGAGGCCGGACCTTCGTCGGCATGGGAAAGGACGAAACCACGGCCGTGTTCTGCGTGAGCGAGCCGGAGGCGAACGCCGCCGCGACGGCCGATCCCGCCCACTGCGGGGCGGTCCGGCGCACGGACGCCAGGAGAAGCTTCCTCGGGCTTCAGGTCGACCTCGGCCACGTGTGCGAGGAACGTGTCCGAGGTCTCGTCGAGTCGGCCTGGCGTCAGCAGGCACCCAGGTCGCTCGCGGCCGAGCACGACCGGCGTCCGTCCCGATCGGGGCGGGACGGCCAGCAGCCGTGACCCCACGTTCCGCCTGGGCAACGTAGGTTCGGCGCCCCGTCGCGGAGTGTCAAGGGCGGTGCCGGCGGCCGGTCAGCGCGGGCTGCGCCGGATGCTCCCGCCGCGGGTGAGCATCAACACACCGCCACCCGCGAGGAACAGGGCCGCCGCGATCAGAGGCGTTCGCAGGTCGCTCCCGGTCGTCGGTAGGCCGCCGCCCGGCAGCGAGATGGGCGCGCGCCCGTCGGCGTCGGTGTGGCGCCCGGGCTTGGCCGGGCCGCCCCGGCTGGTACCGCCGAAGGCGACGGTGACGGTCGACGGCGCCGGATCCGGCGGGTCCACGCCCGGCGGCGGCGTACCGGTCGCGGTGGCGGTGTTGCTGATCGAGCCGGCGTCGACATCCGCCTGCGTCACCGGGTACGTGGCGGTGCAGGTGACGGCCTGCCCGGGCGCCAGCGACGCCGCACCGGGCGGGCAGGTGGGCCGGGGCACCGGCCCGGTACCGGTGAAGGCGACCTCCCGAACGGTCACGCCCCTCAGCGTGGCGGTGCCGGTGTTGGTGACCGCGACGGAGAAGGTGATTCTCTGCCCGGCGGCGGTGAACGCCGCGCGGTCGACGGACGTGACCACGGACAGCGCGGCGGCGACCTCGGCGTCGACCGCGGCGCTCGACGCCGAGGTGAGCTGGCCGCGCGGACCCTCACCGAACGCCACGGCGGTGTCGGTGATGCCGCCGGCGTCCAGATCGGCCTGGGTGACGGCATAGGTCGAGGTGCACGTCATCTGCTGCCCCGGCGCGAGGACCCGGGTGGGGCAGGTGATCGGGGACGGCGTGCCGGTGCCGGAGAACGCGTGCTCGGTGATACCTATCTGGACGATCGTGGTGTTGCCGTGGTTGGTGACCAGGAACCGGTTGGTGACCACCTGGCCGACCGCCGTGACGGCCGTCGGGTCGACGGACTTCACCAGCAACAGGGCCGGAGCCGCGGGAATGTCGACCGTGACCGTCGACGGCGGCGAGATCAGGCCGTTGCCGGTCGCCGTGATCCCCCTGGCCTCGGCGGTGTTGGTGATCCGGCCTCTGTCCACATCGGACTGAGTCACGGTGTACGTGCCGGAACAGGTCATCTGCTCGTCGGGCCCGAGTGCGTCCAGCGGGCAGCCGATGGTCGGTGGCGTACCGGTGCCGGAGAACGCGGTGTCGCTGACCGACAGGTCCGTCGCCGTCACCACGCCACTGTTGGTCAGCACGTACCGGTAGGTCACCCGCTGGCCGGCGGCCGACACGCTGGACGGCTCGGCGAATTTGGTCAGGGACAGGTCCGAGTAGTCGAAGGAGGCGCGCACGATGGCGCTCGACGGTGTCGAGGCGACCGCGGCTCCCGCGGGCGAGGTGCCGGCGGCGACGGCGGTGTTGGTCACGCCGCCCGCGTCGATGTCGGCCCGGGTGATCGTGTACGTCGCGGTAAAGGTGGTCGACTCGCCCGGCATCAGCGTGGTGACCGGGCAGCCGATCGACGACGGCGACCCGGTGCCGGAGAACGCCGTCTCGATGAGATGCACCCCGGTCACGGTGGTGTTGCCGTTGTTGGTGACCAGGAACCGGTAGCTGACCGCCTGCCCGACCGTGACGGTGCCCGGCGACACCGACTTCGCCAGGGACAGGGACGCGACCGGATCGGCGGTGACGGTCGCGGTGGACGGCGCCGAGGTGGCCGTCGCGCCGCCCGGGTCGGTGCCGGAGGCAACCGCGGTGTTGCCGACACCGCCGGCGTCGAGGTCGGCCTGGGTGATGGAGTAGGTGCCCGCGCAGGTCGTCTGTCCGCCGGGAGTGAGGGCGGTGACCGGGCAGCTGACGACCGGCGGCGATCCCGTGCCGGAGAACACCGTGTCGGCGACGGCGACGCCGTTGAGGTCCGCGCCGCCGGTGTTGGTGACCACGTACTCGTAGGTCACCGTCTGCCCGGCGGCCGTCACGGTGGACGGGGTGGCGAACTTCGTCAGCGACAGCGACGCGCCGGCAGACCCGCTCACCGTGGCGGACGAGGGGGCTGAGGTGACCGTGGCACCGGCGCGGGTGGTGCCGCCGGCGGTCGCGGTGTCGCTGACCCGGCCCGTGGCGAGGTCGGACGGGGTGACGGTGTACGTGGCGGTGCACGTGGTCGAATCGAACGGCACCAGGGTGGTGACCGGGCAGCTGGCCGGCGACAGCGTCCCGCTGCCGGAGAACGCGGTCTCGTCGATGGCCAGGCCGTCGACCGTGAGGTTGCCGTTGTTGGTGACCAGGAACCGGTAGGTGACCACGTCCCCGGGCGCGGTGACCGTCGGTGGGGTGGCCGACTTCACCAGGGCGAGCGAGGGGGCCGCGTCGACGGTCACCGTGGTGGTGGACGGCGGCGACGAGGCCGTGGCCCCGTTCCGTGCCGCGCCGGCCGCGCTCGCGGTGTTGGTGATGCCGCCGCCCCTGTCCAGGTCGGCCTGGGTGACGGTGTAGACCCCGGTGCACGTGGTCTGGCCGCTGGGAGGCAGCGTGGTGACGGGGCAGCTGACGGTCGTGCCGGACGGGCCGTGGTCTTCCACGGTCAACTGGTCGAGGGCCAGGGTACCGGTGTTGGTCACCAGGAACCGGTAGGTCACCTGCTGTCCGGCGTAGCTCACCGTGGCCGGCTCGGCGGTCTTGACCAGCCCGAGCGCCGCGGCGGCGACGGCGTTCACGACGGCGGTCGACCGTGGCGACGTGGCGGTCGCGCCGCCCGGGGCGGTACCGGTGGCGGTGGCGGTGTTCGCGATGCCCCCGGCGTCGAGATCGTCCTGGCTGACGGTGTAGGTGGCGGTACACGTGGTGGACTGATCCGGCGCGAGCGTGGTGGCCGGGCAGGCGATCGGCGACAGGGTTCCGGTGCCGGTGAACGTGGTCTCGTCGATGGTCAGCCCGGTGAGGCTGAGGGTGCCGGTGTTGGTGACCAGGAACGAGTACTCGATCGTCTGGCCGGCTGTGGTCACTGCGCTCGGCCTGACCGACGTGACCAGGGCCAGGGACGCCACGGCGGGAGGGTCGTCCTGGGCGACGGCGTACGTGCCGTTGCCCAGGGGCGGCTCGGCCTGGTGGGCGACGGCCGGGGCCGCGCCGACCACGGGCAACCAGCCGACGATCAACAAGGCGGCGCTGGCTACCGCCACCCGACGGAGACGGTTCATCGACCTCGAGGCTCCAGCACTACCCACGGCAGGGACAATAGGGACTAGTTGTCTCCTATATCTCTAAATCGACCAACTCGGAATTGGCCGCGGCGCTGGAATCGTCAGATCATGGTGGCGTTCCGCCCCCAGGCGGGCGAAACGCCACCATGATCTCGGATGGGCGTGGCGGAACCGTCGCGGACGGCGCGAGACAGGCGCGGCGGCGACGGCCCCGGTAAGATCCACCGTGGCTCCCGGCCGGGTTGGTGAGGTGGACAGATGAAGCCGTTGACCACGAGCGAGCTGCGTGGCGTGTGGGGCACGCTCCTGCTGCCGCTGGACGACCACGACCGGATCGACGAGGGCCGGCTGGCGGACCAACTCGACCGCATCCTGGCCGCCGGGCTGGACGGCGTGTACGCGCACGGCACGGCCGGCGAGTTCACGACGCTCGACGAGCAGGAGTACGACCGGATCAATGAGATGTTGGCCGCCGCGTGCGGCGACGCCGGGACGGCGTACCAGATCGGCGCCAGCCACCCCGGTGCGCAGACCACGCTCGCCCGGATCCGCCGCGCCAAGCACCTGATGCCCGGCGCGTTCCAGGTCATCCTGCCCGACTGGCTGCCGCTGCACGACGACGAGGTCGTCGCGTTCCTGAGCAGGGCGGCCGAGGTTGCCGACCCGATCCCGCTGGTCCTCTACAACCCGCCACACGCCAAGACTCCGGTGCCACCGGCGTTGCTGCGCCGGCTGACCGGGGCGGTGCCGGGCCTGATCGGGGTCAAGATGGCCGGCGGCGACCGACCGTGGTTCGAGGCGATGCGCTCGGCCGTCCCGGACTGCTCGATTTTCGTGCCGGGGCACACGCTCGCGTCCGGCATGGCGCTCGGCGCGCACGGCAGCTACTCCAACATCGCCGCCATGTCGCCGGCCGGTGCCGCGCACTGGTACGACCTCATCCTGCGCGACCCCGACGCCGGCCTCGACATCGAGCGACGCATCGGCGTGTTCTTCGCGCGCCACATCGCCCCGCTACAGGCCGACGGCCTGTCCAACCCGGCCCTCGACCGGTTCCTCGCGGCCGTCGGCGGCTGGGCCGACCTCGGGACCCGCCCCCGGTGGCCGCTGCGCGGCGCCCCGGACGACGCGGCCGCGGCGGCGCGCCGCGCGGCCGGCGACCTCCTGCCGGAGCTGTTCGGCCAGTAGCCGGAGCGGTCGCGATGGCGCAGGCGGCACCGGTCCCGACTCGGGTGTCACCGCGGGACGTCGAGCGGACCGAACTCCTCGCTCGTTTCGGCGAAGGCGCGCACGAGCGGTGACTCGCCCGCGGTGCGCCAGACCAGGGCCCATCGAGACCATGGCAGGCCGGCGACGGTGAGGTACCTGATGTCGGGGCGGGCGTAGTAGCGGCGCGCGTGGGCGTGCACCACGCAGATGCCCTGCCCGGCGGCGACGGCGGTGATGAGTTCCTGAAAGTTGGCGACGGCGGGGCCACGGCTGATCGGGCGCCCGGCCGGGGTGTGGAACGGCGACACCGCCCCGATCCAGTAGTCGGGTGCGGTGACAGCGGGCTGCGGGTAGTCGGCGAGATCCTCGTAGTGAGCGTCCGGCCGGGCGGCGAGCGGGTGGTCTGCCGCGACGGCCAGCACGACCGGTTCGGCGTAGACCTCGGGCCCGACGGTCAGGTCGGGCTCGTTGACGGGCAGCCAGGTGAGCTGCAGGTCGATCTCGTCGCGGCGGAGAGCGCCGAACGGGTCGCTGAAGTGCTGGTGCGTGACCCGCACCTGGCAGTCGGGTCGGCGAAGGGCGAACTCGTCCAGCAGCGGCCGGATGTCGTTCAGGTTGCTGGCGATCATGCCGAGCCGCAGCACCTCGGTGGTGCCGGTGGCGGCCTGGGCGGCGCGGGCGAGGCTCTCGTGCAGCCCTCGATAGTGCGGTCGTAACTCCTCGTACAGCTGCTGCCCGATCGCCGTCGTCGCGACGCGCCGCGAGGTGCGCTGGAACAGCGGGCCGCCGACCTGCCGTTCCAGCTTCTTGATCGACTGACTGACCCGGGCCGGCGTGACCCGCAGGCGCTCGGCCGCGCGGCCGAAATGTAGCTCCTCGGCCACGGCCAGAAAGATCTCGACGTCCCGTAGCTCCATCACGCCCCCGACCGTGAACCTATCGCTTAACGGTTCCTGTTCCAAGTCGTCGTTGATCGTTCTCGGTGGCCCAACGGATCCTGTAGCCACTGCCAAAAGACTCAAAAGGAGCGCACAGCATGTCGGCCACCCTTAACCCGATCTCGTCCTGGACCGGCATGGTGCCGGTGGAGGACACCGCCCTGGCCGTGACCGATACGCGCGGCCCCGGTCGGCCCGTGATCTACCTCAACGGCTCCTACGCCACCCAGGCCAACTGGCGGCCCGTGACCGCCGAACTCGGAAGCGCCTGGCGGCACCTCACCTACGACGAGCGCGCCCGCGGCAAGTCGAAGAGGTCGGCGGACTACTCCTTCGCCGCCTGCCTCCGGGACATCGACGCGGTCCTGAAGGCCAGAGAGGTGCGGCGGCCCGTGCTGGTGGGCTGGTCCTACGGGGCAGCGCTCGCGCTGCACTGGGCCGCGCGGAATCCGGACCGGGTCGCCGGCGTGGTCATGGTCGACGGTGGCTACCCCTGGGACTATCTCGCCACCGTCGAGGGGGACGGGCGCGAGCAGATCCGCAAGCTGTTCCGCCGCTTCCGCTGGACCATGCCGCTGACCCGCAGGCTGGGCCTGTCCGCGCGGATGACCGCCGATCAGCATGCCGATGTCAACATCGAGCTCAACGAGATCGTCGCCGCCGGCGACCCCGTCTTCGATCGCATCGCCTGCCCGATGCGCTTCATCGTGGCCTCGGGCTCCAGCCTCGGCAGCACCGAGGAAGGGCACACGGCGATGCGCGCCACGCTGGACCCGGTGCTCAAGCGCAACCCCAACGTGAAGGTGAGCGCGACGGTCGCGAGCAACCACTCGACGGTGGTGCGCAAGGACTACCGTGCCATCGCCGCGGCCGTTCGTGAGATCGCTGCGGCCGCGCACAGCGAGGTTCACTGACGCCACGGCAGGCGGGATCCGCCTAGGGGAGGTCCGGGAGCTGTGCCGCGTGGGGCAGCACCCGTCTCTCCACATCGGACAACGCGGTGCGCACCGCGCCGAGCGCGGTGGCCTCGTCGCCGAGTACGGACAGGGCCAGCACCGGCTCGGTGAAGGTCAGCGGACGCAGGTGCGTGCGGATCGCGTCCAGCAACGGCTCGCCGGCCGCCGAGACCCCGCCGCCCAGCACCACCATGTCGGGGTCGAGCAGCAACAGCAGCGCGGACAGCCCGCGCGCCAGGCGCTGCGCCACGGTGTCCACCGCGCCGGCCGCGGCGACGTCGCCGGTTCGGGCGGCTGCGAACACCGCCTCGGCGTCCAACTCCTCCGGCCTGCGGTCGGCCCGCAGGGCGGGCCGGCCCGGCCGGCTACCGGCGGCGGAACTGATCGCGGCGGCACCGACCAGCCGCTCCAGCGGACCGAGCCCGGCCTCGTCGGAGGCGATGTCGGGCTCGCCGAAGACGCTCAGGTAGCCGATCTCGCCGGCCATCCCGCCGGAGCCCCGGTGCAGCCGGTCACCGATGATGAGACCGGCACCGATCCGGGCGCCCCACTGGACGAACACCACGGTGTGCACGCCGACCGCGACGCCCCGCCAGCGTTCGGCGATCACGGCGAGGTTCACGTCGTTCTCCACGTGCACCGGGCAGCGCAGGGATCGGCCGAGCGCCCCGGCCAGCCGGATGCCGTGCCAGCCGGGGAGGCTGGGAGCCATCCGCACCGCGCCCGAAGGCTTGTCCACGATGCCCGGCGTACCGACGGCCACCGACCAGACGTCCTCGCGCCGCACTCTGGCGGCGCCGAGCAGATCGGTGATGGTCTGGCGGACGGCGGCCAGGACCTCTTCGCCCGAGCCGGCGAACTGATCGTCCCGACGCCGCTTGGCGACCACTTCGCCGTTGAGGTCCGCCAGCACCGCCAGGATCTTGTGCGGGCCGATGTCGATGCCGAGCACGTACCCGGCGCGACCGCGAAACCGGACCAGCCGCGCTGGCCGGCCGATCCGGGACCGCCCGGCCGCGGTCTGGTCGGTCCCGGCCTCGTCGGCGTACTCGGCCCAGCCGCCCTCGACCAGCTGGGTGACCGCCTGTGCCACGGTCGGGCGGGACAACCCGGTGCGTACGGACAGTTCGGTGAGCCGCTGCGGGGGCCGGCCGCGCAGCGCGGTGAACACCTTGGCGCAGTTGATTTCGCGCAGCAGCGCCGGACTGCCGGTGACCTCGGCCGGTCCCACTTCCTTGCTCACCTGCCATCCCTCCCTGCCAGTGTCCCGGCCTCGTGCGGCCCGCCGGCCGAAGGTTGGCCCGCGATTCGCTCACCGTCCATGATGGACGGTGAGCGATTCGCGGCGCCTAGGATCAGTTCGGGCTACCGTATACGGTGACCTCGGTCAGGTGGAACGTGCTGTTGGCCGAGTTGGACAACCCGATGATCCGGATGTAGCGGGCGGTGGCCTCGGTGGTGAAGGTGTCCCCCTCGTCGATCACCGGGCTGGTGCCCATCCGGCCGCCCAAGGTGAACCAGTGCTCACCGTCGAGGCTGCCGACCAGCTGGTACGTGTAGTACCGGGTACCGTCGACGTAGTTGCGCACATTGATCTTCGAGGTGTCCGTCACGGCACCGAGGTCCACCTGCCACCAGGTGTCGCCGGTCAGCGGCCCGCCCCAGTAGGGACTGTTGGACCGGCTGCCGTCGTTGGCGGCGGTGGCCGGGTGCCCGGCCTCGGCGCCGGACGCGGTGACCGGCTGGTGCAGGCTGCGCACCGTGTCGGCGGAGCCGTCCCGAGGGGCGTACTGCGTGACCGTGAATCCGTCGAACGTGGCGAGTCCCTGCTGGCCACCGCCGGCGTTGCCGGCACTGAAGAACATCCCCACGTCCGCGGTGTCACCGGTGCCGGGCACCGTGGCGCTGCCCACCACCGTCCAGTTCGTACCGTCGCTGCTGCACGCGCCGGAAAGGCTGGTACCGGTCCGGCTCAGTCGCACGTACGTGCCCGCACCGAAGCCGTCCACCTCGGTGGACTTGTCGAACTGCCCATCGCCGTCGGAGTCCCAGCCGAACACGCAGCCGTGGTTGGGAGTGACGGCGAGGTTGGCGTAGCCGCCGCTGCCCCGGCTCGACAGGTCGGCGCCCTCGACCAGGCCGGCCCGGGAGTTACCGGTGACCGCGTCCGCCGTGTCGACCCGGGCCACCACCGCGTGCCCGTCAGTGAGCACCTTCGGCTGGTACACGGCGGCGTACTCGTCGACGCTGCCGGACATGTCCGCTCCCCCACCGGCGATGCCGATCGTGTCACCGGACTGGCCGAAGGACGCGCCGCTGTTGGACACCGTCTGGTACGGCGCGGCCACGGCGCCGGTGACCAGCACCCGGGTGCTCGCGGTCGCCGAGTCGCTGGCCGAACCCGACGACCACCGGGCGGTGGTGGTGAACCGCGGTACCGTGACCGGCGCCGTGCCGGCCGGTACGGTGACCGTCCACGTGGTGCGGAAGGTGCCCGCCACGCCGACGTGAGCCGTGCTGGCGGAGGTGCGGGCGGACACCCGGTAGCCCTGGGGCGCCGACAGCCCGACGGTCACCTTTCCGGTGGCGCTCAACAGGTTCTGGTTGGTGAATGTGGTGGTGAGCGTGACAGTGCCGCCCGGCTTCACCGCCAGGCTCTTCGCGCTGACGCTGAGGGTGCCGGCCGGTACCTGCGCCACCTTGGTGGCCTCGTCGTAGGCGCTCCCCTGCGGCTTCGAGGGGTACCGGGTGGTCTCGTGCGCCCAGTTCTGCGCGTACGCGGCCCAGTCGATCGGCGCCACCGCCGTACCGGACTTCAGGGCGGTGTCCAGGCCGTCGAAGAACGCCTGCCACCGGCCGCCGTAGTAGTCGCCGACCAGCCCGTTGAACTCGCGCCGGGCGTAGTCCTGCAGGCTGGTGCCGACCGCCCAGAAGGTCACCAGGGAACGCACGTCGTACTGCAGCGCGGCGCTCTCGGCGGGGCTGGCGGCATAGTCTGCGGCCTGCTTCTGCCAGGTGCCGAACAGGAAGTGGTCATCGGTGCCGAGCAGGCTGTCCATCAGCTTCAGCTGGGTCATCCACTGCCCGGTCAGCCGCTCGAACAGGGTGACGTTCTTCGCCTGGTAGGCGACGTTGATGGCGGGCAGCATGGTGCGGCTGCGGTTGGCGAGCACCTGCCGCGCCACGTCCACCAGGTCGTAGCGGTACGCGGTGCTGTTACGCAGTTTCGGACTCACCTTCAGCAGGTCGCCCAGCACCTGCTCGAAGGTGGCCGGGTCGTACGGCAGCGCGGGCGAGGTGGTGGTCAGGCTCGGCTGGTTCTCGAACAACGAGGTCGGGTGCCTGCTGTCCACGTTCTCCGGCCAGCTGTAGACGGTGTCACCGAGGATTCGCCAGGCGGCGTCCGCGTGCGCGTCCTTCGCGCCGTACCGGGCCGTCGCGTAGTCGGTGAACCACTGGTTGAGGTCGACCGGCCCGGACTCCCACGGCATCTCGGTGAAGAACTCCAGCGCCGCCGGGTTGTTGTCGATGCCCTCGGGCATCAGCGCGATGCCGTTCTGCGCGGTGTCCGGCTTGGCCTCCCAGGCATGGAACTTCTGGTTCCAGTCCGCCAGGCTGGCGCCCAGGTTGGTGTGCCCGCCGAAGTTCCAGATGGTGCCGAAGGCGTACGGCGTGCCCATCCAGTCGGTGTCCCGGTCGGTGACCGCCGAAGTGTCCGACATCCCGTCGAGGACCAGCATCTTGGACCGGTCGACGGCGGCCAGGGTCGCCGGCAGCGGGTTCTGCTCCCAGCCCAGGATCGCCCAGATGGCGTCCGGGTGCGCGGTGTTCAGCGCGCGCTGCACGGCCTGCGACGCGGCGGTCACGTTCACACTGCCGGCCGTTCCGCCCTCGTGCAGCAGGTCCATCTTGTACATCGTGGAGTCGCCGAACAGCTTCGAGGAGACCTGGTAGAAGGTCGCGGCGACCTGGCCGAAGTACTGGTTGGTCGGGTCCAGCCAGTCCGGCCGGGGCAGCCCGTCCCAGTTGCCCTGCGGAACCGTGACGGCGCCCGGGTCATGGGTGGTGAACTGCGGCGGCACCGTCCCGTAGTAGCCGGGCAGCACCGGTGTCATGCCCAGCTGGCGCAGCCGGTCGACGATCTGCCGGCCCAGCGTGGCGCGCTGGTCGATGAGCTGCTGTGAGATGGGCGAGCCGACGCAGCAGATGTTCTGCAACAGCCACCACGACTGGTGGCCCGGCTCCGGGATCCAGTCGCGCATCTCGTCCGCCGTGTACCCGTACTGCTCGAAGGTCTGCTCGTAGACCGCCTCCTGCCCCTCGTACACCAGCACCTCGTTGATGCCGTGCAGGGCCAGCACGTCGATCCGGTGCTGCCAGTCGGACCAGCTCAGGTAGGGGTCGGCGTAGCCCTCGTTGGTGTCGTTGAGGGCGAACCTGTTCGCCACCGAGGACTGGTGCTCGATCGGGGCGGCGGGCAGCGGCAGCTTCGCGGGCAGGTCGAGTTG
The DNA here is from genome assembly GCF_039543385.1 of Rugosimonospora acidiphila. Classification (NCBI taxonomy): domain Bacteria; kingdom Bacillati; phylum Actinomycetota; class Actinomycetes; order Micromonosporales; family Micromonosporaceae; genus Rugosimonospora; species Rugosimonospora acidiphila. The sequence continues at coordinate 23,174 of NZ_BAABJQ010000046.1, read as the reverse complement.
CTCACCGTCGAGCGAGATGTCCGCGTGCGCCACGTACTTCAGGTACCAGCCGAAGCCGGTGAGCAGCACGGCGGGGCTGGTACCGGTGATGACGAGCTGGTGGTGCTCGTCGGCGATCAGGAACCGGTCGGGCCCGCTGCCCTTGCTCTCGGCCCGCAGCCGCACCTGCCCCGCCTTGCCGCCGATGAGCCGGTGCAGGGTGTCGGCGGCGGGGCGGGTGTCGAACGCGCCGGTCGACGGGGCGGGCGCCGGGGCCGCCGGTGCCTTCGCGGCGGCCCGCGGTGTGGCCTGCGCCGGCGTGGTGGTGCCGACGAGCAGGAGGGACGCGAGTGCGGCCACGGCGGTCACGGCGCGGGAGAACCGGCCGGTTCTGGTGGTCGGCACCCACGGACGTTTTGTCAACATCGCCAGCTCTTTTCCGGGAGGGGGCTGTGTGACGGCGAGGGTTGGCGACCGGTCTGGCACGGCGCGTCGGGCAGCGCGGGTCCGGTGGGCGCGACGACCGGATCGGCCGGCCAGGGGTCGACTAATGTAACTTCCTTTCGAAACCCTCTTATCGATGAGGATGAACCAACACCCCGAAACCCGTCAATAGCTTCCGGATGCCAAGATCCGAGGGACTCCGGTTGTCGTCGCCGAGGAGAACGGGTCACCGCGTAAGGTGAGTGCCCACCTGCCCCTTGCCCCATCGACCCCTTGCTCCATCGACGAGGTGACGCATGCCGGAGGACCTCACAGTCACGGCCCTGCCCGAGGTGCTGCGCCGGCACGCGGCCACCATCGGCGACAAGGTCGCGTTCGCCGACGCCACGCGCGGCGTCACCTACCGCGAGTTGGACGACCGGACTGGTCGGCTCGCCGGGCATCTCGCCGGGCTGGGGCTGGCCCGCGGCGAGCACGTGGCGTTCCTGCTGGACAACTGCGTCGAGCTGGTCGAGATCTGGCTGGCCGGCGTGCGCGCCGCCGCGATCGGCATTCCACTCAACCCCAAGGCCACGGACGCGGAGCTGGCGGTACTGCTCGACGACTGCGCGCCCCGGGTGCTGGTCACCGACCAGCGGCACCTCCCCCAGATCGAACGGCTCACCGCGGCACGATCCGGACCAGTCCGGGTCGGCGAGCCCGACGCCACGGCACCACCCGGACCGGGCGTCGGCCCGCTCGTGCTGGTCATCGGGGGCGCCCCGGTGCCCGCGCTGGCGTTCGAACGCCTGGCCACGACCGAGCCGCCCGTGCCGCCGCGCGACGACCTGGGGCTCGACGATCCGGCCTGGATCCTCTACACCTCCGGCACGAGCGGGCGACCCAAGGGCGTGGTGAGCAGCCAGCGCGGCGCCCTGTGGTCGACGGTCGCCGGCTACCAACCCATCTTCGGACTCTGCCCCGACGACCGGCTGCTCTGGCCGCTGCCCATGTTCCACGCGTTGGCCCACTCGCTGTGCGTGCTCGGCGTGACCGTCACCGGCGCCTTCGCGCGCATCGTCAGCGAGCCGGCCACCCCGGCGACCCTGCTGCGGCTGCTGGACGAGTGCGACATCACCGTGCTGTCCGGCGTACCGACCACCTACCACCAGCTGCTGCCGGCCCTCGCCGGTGCCCGGACCGGCCGCACCCGCCTGCGGCTGTGCCTGTCCGGCGGCGCGCCGTGCCCGGCCGCGCTGCGCGTCGACGTCGAGCGGCTGCTGGGCGCCCCGCTGCTGGACGGCTACGGCAGCACCGAGACCTCGGGGAAGATAGCGGTGGAGCGCCCCGGCGGTCCCCGGGTACCGGGCGCGTGCGGGGAGCTGGTGCCGGGCACCGAGGTGCGGCTGGTCGACCCGGCGACGGGCGATCCGGCGGGGCCGGGCGGCGAGGGCGAGATCTGGGTACGCGGGCCCGGGGTGATGCTGCGGTACCACGGCCAGCCCGAGGCGACCGCCCAGCGGCTGGTCGACGGCTGGTACCGCACCGGAGACCTGGGCCGGTTCGTCGAGCACGACCAGCTGATGGTCACCGGGCGCACCAGTGACCTCATCATCTGCGGCGGACAGAACCTCCATCCGCGCGAGGTCGAGGAGGTCCTGCTGGGCTGCGCCGGGGTACGCGAGGCGGTCGTGGTGGGTTGCCCGCACCCGGTGTTCGGCGAGGTGCCGGTGGCCTTCGTGGTGGCGGACCCGGGCGACCCCGGCGAGGGGCCCGAGCCGGTCGGGTTGCGGCGGGCGTGTGCCCAGGTACTCACGCCCATGAAGGTTCCCGTGGAGTTCCACCGCATCGACGCGATTCCCCGGACCGGCTCCGGCAAGGTGCTGCGCAGGCTGCTGGTCGACCGCCTGGGGCCGGCACCGGCGCCCGAACCGGTGAACCAGGCGGTACCGCTGGTGGCGCGGCTGGCCGGGATGACCCCGGCCCAGCGGCGCTCGGCCCTGTTGGAGCTGGTCCGCACGGAGACCGCCGCCGTGTCGGACCTGCCCGACGGCGCACCGGTGCCGGTGGACGGGGCGTTCACCGATCTGGGCATCAGCTCGCTGGGCGCGTTCACGCTGTGGGCGAGGCTGGGCTCGGCGACCGGCCTGCGGATGCCCGTCACGCTCACCTTCGACCGACCCACCCCGGCCGAGGTGGTCGACTACCTGGATCGCGAGCTGTTCGGCTCTCCCATCGCGTCCACTGTGGACCGTCGACCGAGCCCGGTCACGGTCGACGGTGGCCGGATCGCCATCGTCGCGATGGCCTGCCGGTACCCGGGCGGGGTGCGCGGTCCCGAGCAGCTGTGGCGCCTGGTGGCCGACGGCCTCGACGCCACCACCGGCTTCCCGACCGATCGCGGCTGGCCCCTGGGCGACCTGTACGACCCGGACCCCGACCGGATCGGCACCACCTACGCGACGCGCGGCGGCTTCCTCGACGGCATCGCCGACTTCGACCCCGCGTTCTTCGGCATTTCCCCCCGGGAGGCGCTGGCCACCGATCCCCGGCAGCGGCTGCTGCTGGAGGTCGCGTGGGAGGCGGTGGAGCGCGCCGGCATCGACCCGCTGTCCCTTCGCGGCGGCGACACCGGGGTGTTCGTCGGCGCGATGAACGGCGACTACGGCGACCGGCTGGACGGGCACGAACTGGAGCCGTACCTCATCACGTCCTCGGCGGGCAGCGTGGTGTCCGGCCGGCTCGCGTACGTTCTCGGCCTGCGCGGGCCGGTGGTCACCATCGACACGGCGTGCTCGTCGTCGTTGGTGGCGCTGCACTGGGCGGCGAAGGCCCTGCGGGACGGCGAGTGTTCGCTGGCGCTGGCCGGTGGCGTCACGGTGATGGCCACGTCGAAGCCGTTCATCGCGTTCAGCCGGCAGCGGGGGCTGTCTCCCGACGGCCGGTGCCGGTCATACTCCGCCTCCGCCGACGGCACCGGCTGGGGCGAGGGGGTGGGGCTGATCCTGCTGGAACGGCTGGACGACGCCCGGCGCAACGGCCATCCCATCCTCGCGACGCTGCGCGGCAGCGCGGTCAACGCCGACGGCGCGTCCAACGGGCTGACCGCGCCCAACGGCGAGGCACAGCAGGAGCTGATCCGGCTGGCACTGCGCGACGCCGGCCTGTCCACCGCCGACGTGGACGCGGTCGAGGGGCACGGCACGGCGACCCCGCTCGGCGACCCGATCGAGGCGCGGGCGCTGCTGGCCACCTACGGGCAGGGCCGGCCGGCGGACGACCCGGTGTGGCTCGGGTCGATCAAATCCAATATCGGGCACACCCAGGCCGCCGCCGGGGTGGCCGGGGTCATCAAGATGGTGCAGGCGATGCGGCACGGCGAGCTGCCCCGGTCGCGGTACGCCGACGATCCGACGCCGCACGTGGACTGGTCGGCCGGCGCGGTGCGGCTGCTGGCGGGGGCGCGGTCGTGGCCGGCCGGGCGGCGGCCACGCCGGGCGGCGGTCTCCTCCTTCGGCATCGGCGGCACCAACGCGCACGTCATCGTCGAGGAGGCCGGCGCCCAGCCCGAACGCACCGCGCCGGCGACCGGCTGGCCCACGCCGCCCTGGCTGCTGTCCGCCGCCGACGAGCCCGCGCTGCGCGCCCAGGCAAGCCGGCTCGCCGACGACCTGGCGGGCACGGCGCCCCGCAGCGCGCTGGACGTAGGCCGGTCGCTCGCGACCGGTCGAGCCGGCCTGCGCCGGCGCGCCGCCCTGCTGGCGGGCGACCGCGACGGCCTGGTGCGGGCGCTGCACGCGCTGGGCCGGGGCGAGTACCCGGCGGACATCGTGCGGGACACCGCCGAGCCGGGCGCCCGACTGGCCCTGCTGTTCACCGGGCAGGGCGCACAGCGCGCCGGGATGGGCGGTGGGCTGGCCGAGATGTTCCCCGTCTTCCGGGACGCCCTCGCCGAGGTCCACGGGCACCTCGACCCGCTGCTGCCCGTGCCGCTGGCCGAGGCGGTCGCCGGTACGGTACCCGACGCGCCGCTGGAGCGTACCGACGTCGCCCAGGCCGCGCTGTTCGCCTACCAGGTCGCACTGTTCCGGCTGCTGGAATCGTGCGGCCTGGCGCCCGAGTACCTGATCGGGCACTCGGTCGGCGAGATCGCCGCCGCGACGGTGGCCGGCGTGCTGCCGCTGCCCGACGCGGCCCGGCTCGTCGCCGCCCGGGGCCGGCTGATGGCGGCGCTGCCGCCCGGTGGCGCGATGCTGTCGGTGCGGGCCGAGGTGGCCGAGGTCGAACCGCTGGTGGCATCGATGCCCGACCGGGTCGCCATCGCCGCCGTGAACGGCCCCGCGTCGGTGGTCGTGTCGGGCACCGAGCCGGCCGTCGCGGCCGTCGCCGCCGAACTGGCCGGACGGGGCCGGCGCACCACCAGACTGCGCACCAGCCACGCCTTCCACTCACCGCTGATGGACCCGATGCTGGGCCCCTTCCGGGAGGTGGTGGCGTCGCTGACCCTACGGCCGCCGGCCATCGCCCTGGTGTCGACGCTGACCGGCGGCCCGGTCGGCGAACAGCTGACGTCGCCGGAGTACTGGGTGCGACATGCCCGGCAGAGCGTGCGGTTCGCCGACGCGGTGCGTTTCCTCGCCGGTACCGGCGTCGCGACGGCGCTGGAGGTGGGCCCGGCGCCGGTGCTTGCCCCGCTGGCCGAGGAGAGCTGGCCGGAATCGGGTGCTGGCGACGCGCGCCATGCCGGCGGTGCGCTCTGTGCCGTCGCGAGCGCCGCCTCCGAGGCACCCGAGGGGCGGGCGCTGCTCGACGCCCTCGCCCGGCTGCACGTGCGCGGGGTACCGGTGGACTGGGCCGCCGCGTACCGGGGCAGCGGGGCCCGGCGGGTCGACCTGCCCACCTACGCGTTCCAGCGCCAGCGTTACTGGCTGGACCCCGAGCCGGCCCGGCCGGGCGAGCCGGCCGGGCACCCGCTGCTCGGGCCCGCCCTGCCCGCGCCGGACGCACCGGAGATCCGGTACTCGGGGCGGCTGTCCACCCGGCGCCAACCCTGGCTCGCCGACCACCTGGTCGACGGGGCGGTGCTGGTGCCGGCGACGGTCTTCGTCGAGCTGGCGGTGCGGGTCGGCGCCGAGATCGACCACACCCTCGACGAGCTGACCATCCTGGCGCCGCTGTCGCTGACGGGGGACGCGGCGGTGCAGCTGCAACTGGTCGTGCTCGGGCCGGACGGTACCGGGCGGCGCCCGTTCGACGGGTACGCCCGGCCGGACGGTTCGGGCCCGCACGAGCCGTGGACCCGGCACCTCACCGGGCTGCTGCACCCTACCGCCAGCGGGGTGCCGGCCGGGTCGACGCCGGCAGGGTCGACGCCGGCAGGGTCGACGCCGGCAGGGTCGACGCCGGCAGGGTCGACGCCGGCAGGGTCGACGCCGGCAGGGTCGACGCCGACGGTGTGGCCGCCGGACGGCGCGCGGCCGATCGACGTGGACGGCGGGTACCGGCGGCTCGTCGCGGCCGGACTGCGGTACGGGCCGGCGTTCCGCGCGGTCACCAAGGCGTGGCGGCACGGGCCGGACCTGTACGCGGAGGTGCGGCTGCCGCCGACCTGGTCCGCCGAGGCGACGCGCTACGGCATCCACCCGATCCTGCTGGACGCCGCGATGCACGCCAGCGCGCTGGCCGAGGAGCAGGACACCGGGGACGGCCCGCGGGTCCCGTTCGCGCTCACCGGCATCCGCCTGCACGCGGCGGGCGCGGCGGCGGCACGGGTACGGGTGAGCCCGGCCGGATCCGGGGTGACCGTCACCGTCACCGATCTCGCCGGGCGGCCGGTCGCCGAGGTGGCGTCGCTCTCCACCCGGCCCCTGCCGCGGGAGAGCCCGGCCACGTCGGTCGCCCGCCGGGCCCTCTACCGTCCACAGTGGAGTCCGTTGCCGCTGCCCGCGTCGACCGGCCTCGACGATCCGGCGTACGCCGTGCTCGAGGCGATGCTCGACGCCCCGGCACGTGGCCACGATCCCGCGCACGGCCACGATCCCGCGCACGGCCGCGATCGGGCGCACGGCGAAGAGACGGCATTCGACGACGAGACACCGGCCCGGGTGCGCGAGCTGACCACCACAGTGCTGACCGCGATCCAGTCGTTTCTGGCCGACCCGGAACGGGCACGCACCCGGCTGGTCGTGGTCACCCGCGACGCCACCGCGGACGATCCCGACCTCGCCGGTGCCGCCGTCTGGGGACTGGTGCGCAGCGCCCAGGCGGAGAACCCGGACCGCATCACGCTGGTCGACCTCGACCGCGACGCCGCCTCCCCGGCCGCGCTCGCGGCGGCGGTCGCGACCGGCGCGCCGCAGCTCGCCATCCGGGACGGGACCGGGTACGTGCCGCGACTGGTACCCGTGACCGGCGGTCTCGACGCCCCGGCCGGCGACGGTCCCGGTACCCCGATCGATCCGGCCGGCACGGTTCTCGTCACCGGCGGTACCGGCGCCCTCGGCGGCCTGCTCGCCCGGCACCTGGTCACCGAGCACAACGTGCGGCACCTGGTGCTGGCCGGCCGGCGCGGCGAGGCGGCACCCGGCGCCGAGCGGCTGCGCGCCGAACTGGCCGGGCTCGGCGCCACGGTCACGCTGGTCGCCTGCGACGTCGCCGACCCGGCAGCGGTACGGCGGCTCGTGGCCGGCTGCCGACCGCCGCTGACCGCGGTGGTGCACGCCGCCGGGGTGCTCGACGACGGGGTGCTCGACGCGCTGACCCCGGAACGGCTGGCGCGGGTACTGGCGCCGAAGGCGGGCGCCGCCTGGGCGCTGCACCAGGCGACCCGGGGACTCGACCTGTCCGCGTTCGTGCTCTACTCCTCCGCGTCGGGACTGCTGGGCCGCGCGGGTCAGGCGAACTACGCGGCGGCCAACGCCTTCCTCGACGCCCTCGCCGCGCACCGCGCCGCGCACGGGCTGCCGGCCGTGTCGCTGGCCTGGGGACCGTGGCTGGCGGCCGGTCCGAATCGTCGCGCGGAGCCAGACGCGCCAAGCCAGACCGGTCAGGGCGACGTACCACCGGACGAGCCCGCGCTGGACGAGCCGCCGGCCGGCGGCATGGCCAGCCGGGTGACCGGCATCGCCCGGGACAGGCTCGGCGACGACGGGCTGCGCGCGATCTCGCCGGAGCAGGGCGCCGCCCTGTTCGACCGGAGCCTGCGGGTGGGCGCGCCGGTGCTGGCACCCATCCTGCTGGACCCCGGCGCGGTGCGGGACTCCGCCGCGGTACCCCCGATGCTGTCCGCGCTGATGCCCCGGCCACCGGCGACCCCCGACGGCGCGCGACCCGCCGCGGACGCCCCCGACTCGTGGCCGGCGGTGCTCGCCGGCCTGCCCGCACCCGAGCGGGAGCCGGCGCTGGCCGCGCTCCTGCGGGCCGAGCTGGCGGCGCTGCTCGGCTTCCCCGACGCCGCGTCGTTTCCGGCCGACCGCCGCTTCACCGACCTCGGCTTCGACTCGCTGGCCTCCATCCAGATCCGCAACCGGCTGCGGCTGCTCACCGGGGCGCCGCTGGCGCCAACCCTGGTCACCGACCACCCGACGCTCGCGGAGCTGGCCGCGCACCTGCACGCCGAGCTGGCCGGCCGGCTGCCGGCGCCGGCCGCCGCCTCACCGCCCACCGGCGTCGCCCCACCACCCACCGGCGCCGTCGCGCCGCCCACCGGCCTGGCCGCGGTTTTCCACCGGCTCTGCCAGACGGATCAGGCGTTCGCCGCGTCGGGCATGCGCCACCTGGCCTCGCTGGCCCTGCCGGTGTTCGGCGAGGCGGAGCGCGCCGAGCACGCCGTGGCGCCGATCGAGCTGACCGGGAGTGCCGACGGGCCAGTGCTGCTGTTCTTCCCCAGCTACGCGGCCGGGATCCGGATGGTGCCGGACCGCCTCGCGGCTGCCCTCGCCGGCGAGGCGCGGCTGTCCCTCATCGAGTACCCCGGCTTCGGCGCCGACCCCACCGTGCCGGACGACCACCGGACGCTGGTGCGCGTCCTGGCCGAGACGGCCCGCCGCGCCGCCGCCGGCCGGCCGCTGGTCCTGCTCGGGTTCTGCGTCGGCGGCGGCCTGGCGCACGCGGTGGCCGGGCAGCTCGCGGCCGACGGCGAGGCGCCGGCCGGCGTGGTGCTCATCGAGACCCACCACCCACGGGACCCGCAGCGGGACGAGCGGCTGCTCGCGCTCATCCAGGGCGGCGCGGCCCGCCCGGCCGAGGAGTACCTGGCGCTGGCCGACGACGCCCGGATCCTGGCGGGCGGGGCGTACCTCCGGCTGTCCGAACGGTGGCACCCGGAACCGCTGGACGTGCCGGCGCTGCTGGTACGCGCGACCCGGCCGACGGCGCAGCTGGGCGCGCTGCCGGCCCGCCGGGACTGGCGGCCGCACTGGCCCCTGCCGCACGACGCCGTGGACGTGCCCGGGGACCACTTCACGCTGCTGACGGAGCACGCGGACGCGGTGGCGGCGGTGATCCGGGACTGGCTGGCCGGCCGCCCGATCGGCGACGCGGCGCGCTAGCGCGCCGCCGGTGTTCCCTTGCTCGGGCCGGGGCCCGGACGGGTACATCCGGGCGCCGGCCGCGCCACGGAATCACGGGGGGCGCCACGCCGCCTAGTCACGGGGCGCCACGCCGACGCTGCTCGGCTTCGAGGACGCACGCGAGCGCCTCCCGCTCGGCCTGGTGCCGGCGCAGCAGCTCACCGCTGTAGGCGCGCCACGCGGCATCCTGCTCGGCCGTCATATCGGCTCCGTCAACCTCGGACTCGACGTCCGGGTGGGCGTCGAGGAAGGCCGAGAACAGCCCGCCCATCTCCCGGCTGTGCTGGCGGTTGAGTTCGATCCGTCGCGGGTCCATCATCCTCACAATCTCGATAGGGCCACCGTGCGTTCGGCTAGCGCTCCACCTCGGTCCGTCGCCGAGCCGGCGGGTCGGTCGCCATTCGCTGGAGGCGGGCGAGTACACCGTCGGCGCGCAGCCGGCCGTAGCCGACGTCCTGAAGCCGACGCAGCAGGACGTCGAAGTCCCGCTTCGTCCACTGTGGACCAGTCCGGCGCAGGAGTACGTCGAGGTACGGTGCCGCGCCGTCATCCCATTCGGCCGCGTCCCGGGCCTCAAGGTCCCAGTCGAGTTCCCACCGTCGCACGTTGTTGCCGCTGCCGGCCAGCAGGAAACGGCCGTCGGGCGTCAGCGCGAGGCAACTGGCACCTCGCTCGTGACCGTCGAGGACCCGCACACATTGTCCACTGTGGAGGTCCCACACCATCAAGGGCGACCAGAAGGCCGCGGACACCGCGAAACGTCCGTCCGCGGTCATCCGAACCGTATGAAATCCGTGGGGCGGCGGTTGGTCGAACGTTCGCGCGATCCTGCCCGTCGCGGTGTTCCACAGGCGGAAGCCAGCCTCGTCGCCGGAGAGCACGAGATCCTGGTCGGCGCTGAGCGAAACGGTACGCAACCTCGTGGCGACCAGCCCATCGGTCTGGCTGCGCAGCCGGCTCACCGAACCGTCGTCCGCCAGGCCCCACACCTCCACCTCGCCGCCCTTCGCGGTCACGACGAGGCGACCGTCGTCACCGACGCACAGGTCGTCGACGCTCCAGGCGGCACCCCTCAGTTCCCGGATCGGCGCCCCGGTCTCCACATCCCAGTACCGGACGGTGCCGTCGTGAACGCCGGCCACGGCCCGCCTGCCGTCGGGGCTGAACCGCACCGGCGGCGAACGGTGGGTCAGCCCCTTCTTGCGGTACAGGACGTGCAGGCACCCGCCGGTGTCGAGGTCCCAGAGGCGGATCGTGCCGTCCCGGCTCGACGACAGCGCCCGGCGCCGGTCGTCGCTCAGCCGGACCGACTCCACCATGTGCTCGTGGCCCTCCAGAACACGCAGGCAGGTGCCGGCGTCGAGGTCCCACAACCGGACCGTCGCGTCGCTGCCGCCGGACAACCCGAGCTGGCCGTCGCCGGACAGGTCCACCGCCTCGACCGACTTGGCGTGCCCGGACAGCAGCCTCGACGACCAGGCCGACCGCAGCCCCGTCCGCACGGCGCGGCGACCCAGTGCCCACCACGCGGACATGAGGCGTGGTGCCCGCTCGTACCCCTCGATCGAGCGCGCCTGCCGCAGCAGGTCGAGTGCCGCCGGAAACCGGCCGCCCGCCATCGCCTGTTCCGCCTTGGCGATCAGCGAGTCCACCCGGCCGCCGAGCCGGCTCAACTCGACATGCCGGCGCGGCCGGCTCAGCCGCGGCGTGCCCCGGTACCGGCCGGGCAGCTGCCACCACCGCACCGTCCGGTCCTGGCCGGTCGAGCACGCGAACCGGCCGTCGGCGTCGAGCCGGACGACGGCGACGCCGCCCTGGTGGCCCTCGAAGGTCCGCAGGCACCGGCCGCTGTCCAGTTCCCACAGCCGGATGTCCCTGCCCTCGCCGGAGATGAGGAATCGGCCGCCGGTGTCGAAACAGAGGGCGTGGGGCGTGACCCCGCCCGTCAGGACCTGTACGCAGTGACCATCGTCGAGATCCCAGATCCGGATGGTGCCGCCGTGATACCCGGTGGCGGCGTAACGACCGTCGGGACGAAAACACATGGCGGCGATCGCAGACTCGTGCCCGACCAACTCGCGCCGGCACCGTCCGTCGGCCAGATCCCACAGCCGCACGACGCGTTCCCGCTCGTCCGCGGGCCCCCGCAGACCGACGGAGAGCACCCGGCGGCCGTCGGCGCTCATCGCCACCAACCGTGCGGCGGCCTCCTCGTCGAGCGTCCTCATCCGCCGAGCCGGGAGGTCCCAGGCGTGGAGCACGCCGTCCAGGCCCGCGTAGACGGCGAAGCGCCCGTCGGGATCGAGCCGGACCGCGGTGTGTTCGACGCGCAGGGCGAGCTCACCTATCCCGTCCTGGCCGTCCCAGGACGGCGGGTTGGGGCTGGCGTAGAGGGGGTCTCCCGTGGGCTCGTCGCCGGCCAGTTCCCAGAACCACACTGATTCGTCCTCGTCGACGGAGACGGCCATCCGCCCGTCCGGTGTGAGGTCGACCGCGTGCACCGGCCGGCGATGCCCCTTGAGCGTGCGCACGCACCGTTCACCGCGGACGTCCCAGAGCCGGATCGCGCCGTCCCAGCCGCCGGACAGCATCGACCGCCCGTCGGGGGCGAGGGCCAGCGCGACCGAATACTCGTCCAGCGCGACGGAGTAGAGGTCACGCGGGCGCCGGGGCCAGGGCACCCGCCACTCGCGGTCGCAGCGGGCGTCCAGGATCTCGTGGGAGCGGATCCGTCGCAGGGCCGCGAGCAGTTCGGGATCATCCGATCGTTCGCGGGCCACCTCGTGGAGCAACGGGCGCGCCGTGGCCAGGTCGCCGCGTTCCAGGTGGATCTGGGTGAGTGCGTGGCGCACCTCCCAGGGATCGCTGGTGTCCGCGCGGGTCGCCTCGATCTCGGCGATGAGCGCGTCGTCGGTGACGGCACCGCGGCGCCACCTCATCAGCCCCGCGTTGTACATCGCCCGCACGTTGCGCGGGTCGGCCGCCAACGCCTGCGCGAAGGCCCGGTCCGCCTCCTGCGGCCGGTCGAGGTCGAGCAGCGACACCGCCCGGTTGTTGAGTTCGTCGGTGAGCAGGTCGGCCATGACCGGCGCCGGGCGCGGATAGGCGTGGCCGGTGACGCCCCGGTAGACGTCGATCAGCTCGGTGGCGACCTCCCGCATGGAGCCCGGCCGGTCGGTGGGATTCTGGCGAAGGCACCGATCGAGCAGGTCGCCGAGGGCCGGCGGAACGGCGATGGCGCCGGACGCGCCGTCCGCGCGTAAGGCACACAGCGCCGCGCCCGCGCCGGTGCCGGCCATCCAGGTCGCCCTGCCGGCGCACATCTGCAGCAGTGACACCCCGAAGCTGTAGATGTCCGTGCGCCGCCCCACCGGCTCGCCCGCCGCCTGCTCGGGCGACGCGTACAGCGGGGTCATTCCGCTGCCGCCGGGCACCAGAACGCTGCTGCCCGGCCGCGCGTCGTCGGTGCCGACCGTGGTCGCGAGGTCCCGCGCCCGGGCCATGCCGAAGTCGGTGACCTTCGCGGTCGGCGTGCCCTCTTCGAGGTCGAGCAACACGTTGGGCGGCTTGACATCCCGGTGCACCAGGCCACGCCCGTGCGCGTGGTCGAGTCCCCACGCGGTCTGGATCGCCACGTCCAGGATCCGAGTCACCACCTCGGGCGCGCTCCCGTGGTACAGCCGCCCGCTGCTGATCCAGTCGTGCAGGCTGCCACCGGTGACGTACTCGGCGAAGACCCGGGGCACGCCGTCGAGCACGCGGACGTAGTAGCAGTTGCAGATGTTCGGGTGCAGCCCCAGCGAGACCCACGTCTGTGCCTCGGCGATGAAGCGCTGCTGGTCCGTCGGTCGCCAGAACAGCTCCGGCCGGGGACTCTTCACCGCGAGGTCGATGTTCCACGCCAGGTGTCGTACCCGGTACACCAGGCCCATCCCACCCTGCTCGTGCACGAGCAGCACCTCGTACCGGCCGTCAATGACCTCGCCGACCCGCCACGTCACGGTGTCGTTCACCCTTCTACCTCGTCCGGCGGCTCGCCGAGCAGGTGCAGGTCCGACGGCATGAGCGTGGTGCTGAGCAGCAGAGCCTGGATCAGGTTGTGGTTCAGGGTGTTGCCGACCGGTTCGCCGACCCCGTCCTCGCGCCGGATCCCGGGAATGGGGTCGGGGCCCAGCGCCAGGCGCTCGCGCACCGCCGCGACGATGTGCGCCGCGACCTTCGGCGTCCACTGCCTGCCGTCCGGCAGCCGGCTGAGGTCGCCCGCCACCTGGTTCCAGGACACCGGTTGTGGATAGCTTTCCTGGCGTAGGTACCGCTGGGCGAGCGCGGTCAGCACCCGCCGCTCCACCAGACTCAGGTCGTAGACCTCCGGCGTCCTCGTCCGGCCGCGGTGTTCGGCATAGGCGTCGGCGGTCCGGGAGCCGACCACGTGAATCTCGAGCAGATGTGACCGGCCCCTCGGGGAGCCGATGAACAGCGGGGTGTAACCCGGCGCGATCGGCAGCTCGTGTCCGGACAGCAGCATCGCGTCGCCGGGCAGTTGGATCGGCAGCTTTCCCTTGTTGCGGATCGACCACTCCAGGCCGTCACCCACTATCACGCCGTGCAGGCGGCTGACGTAAGGGTCATCGACGCCGATCGGCACATGGACGTCGTCCCGATCGCGGCCGAAGTGAAGCGTGAACTTCCGGGGCGGAACGGCGAAACCACCGTCGGCGGCCAGCGCGAAGATGGTGCCCGGCGGGGCCGGCGGCACCCCATCGGCCAGGCTGCGGGTGGCGGCCGGCAACACCTGCGGCACGAACTCTCTCATCGGCACCTCACGCTTCCCTCCGCCCAACCGCACGCTAGCGCATCCGGCCCGGGACCAGTCCCGGTCGCTGTCTGCTTCAATGTCGCGGTGAGGACCGCACACCCGGGTGCCGTGCGCGGTGTGCTCGATCCGAAACCCACGGGAAGGTACGCGCATGGATGCGGAGCGAGCGATCTCGCTGGTGGTGGACTGGATCCGTTCCCAGGGCATCGACTATCCCATCGAGGGGCTGGAGGCCGATCGCTTCGACGTGGGCTGGAGCGTGTACGCGCCGGTGGACATCGACGAGAGCGACCCGATGGCATTCCTGGAACTGCCGGTGGGGCGGTCGCTGTTTCTCATCGGCGATTCCGGGCGCATCCAGGAGGTGTCGTCCTCGGCATACCCTCCACGGGCCTTGGCTGAGTTCACCGCGGCCGAGCTTGAGCTGGAGGGCGCCGTCGACGGGTTGGACGAGTCAGGGTTCATGTCCGAGTCGGAGTTCATGGCGGAGTTCCAGCGAGAGTTCAACCGGGCCGAGTCCGGGGGCCCGCCGGCGATCAGCGGATTCACCGTCGTCGACACCCCGCCAGACGCCGAGGCCGCCGGTGAAGCCTCGCGGCTGATCGGCCCGATCGTGCAGCAACTGGCCCAGCTCGGACCCTCCGGATGGGAGCGGTTCTCGGCCGAGTTCGCGCTCACCGTCTCCACCGAAATCGCCCAGCTGCGATTCTGGATGGGTGGCGGATCGGGACTCGTGCCGGTGCCGAAGCCGATCGCCGATCTGGTCCGCCGCCAGCGGGAGGTCGCCGCGCGGATGCCGGCCGGGCCCTGGTGGCGGCTGCTGCTGACGGTCACCAATCGCGGCCAGACGACGGTGGACTACGACTACGGCGACGAACCCTTCCCCGACGACCAACTGATGCCTCCCGAGTACTACCGCAACGACCTGGCGAGCTATCCCCGTCACCACGTGCCCGTCTGGCTCGCCGGATACGTCGCCGGACCCGCCGCGCAGGGGCGCGACCCCGGTCAGGCCGCGGTCGCGGCCGCCGCCGATGCCGCCGCGGGTCGGGCCGCGGTCGTCACCGACGCGCTCCCCCCGCTGCCCGAGGTCTGGGCGCGCTGGGCGGTGCTTTCGGCGACCCACGCCGGTATCCGGGCGGAGCCCGGGCCACAGATCTTCCCCGGTCACGCCTGGTACGAGGACCTCCACCGCAGCGGTTCCGTCCTCTTCCTGCTCCCCGGCGGGCGCGCGGTGCTCTCCGGCGGGGAATGGGGTTCAGAACTGCTGGAAGCGGCCTACAACCATGGTGAGCCGCTGCCCGACCTCTATACCGGGGCTCCGGCCTGGGTCACCGACGACGTGCTCAATACCCGCAACCGCAATGGCCTGCTGACGTTCTGCCTGTGGTGGGCCGGCGGCCGATGGCATCGGGGGGCTACCGACACCGAGGACGAACTCGACGCCGCCCTCCCCCACCTGCGGACCCACGACGGGACCATCCGAGCGATGACCGGGCTGCTCGGGGCGGGTGCGGCGGGCCAGTGCGAGGCGCTGCTCACCGCGGCCACCCAGCACAGCGCCACCGCCGACCAGGTGGCCGCGCTGTTCGCCGGCAGGTCCGACGCCGACGCGTACACCGCTGTCAACCAGCTCGACCTGGCCGGGCTGCTGGCCGGAGTCCGGTGACCGTGGCGCCCCGGGGGGCGGCAGCGCGGCCAGCGGCCGTCGGGCGTTGTCGGTCGCGACCGCGTCTAAGATCACCTCCAGCGGCGCGGTCGGTGTCAGAGCCGTGACAGTCCGGTGTCAGGTCGGTCGGCGATCGTGGCCGCAAGAACCGCCACGAAAGGACATCCGATGAGCCAGACGGTTTCCATCCCGCACGGCCTGCCGATCGAGCGCGACGCGGGCCCCTTCGACCCACCCCGCCAGATCACCCGGCTGCGCGACGCCCGCCCGGTCAGTCCCATGATCTTCCCCGACGGTCATGAGGGCTGGTTCGTCAGCGGCTACGAGGCCGTCCGTCAGCTCATGGCCGACGCCCGGTTCAGCTCCCGCCTGGACCTCGGCGTTATCCACGTGCCGTACGAGATGCCCGACATGCCCGTGAGTACCGAGCCGTCTCCGCAGGTGCCGGGGATGTTCATCGCCATGGACCCGCCGGACCACACCCGGCTGCGGCGCAGGCTCACCGGCACCTTCACGGTCAAGCGCATGAGGCAGCTCGAAGACCACATCATCGAGATCGTCGCGCGGCAACTGGACGAGATGGCGCGCCTGACCCCGCCGATCGATCTGGTCAAGGAGTTCGCGCTGCCGGTGCCCTCGCTGGTGATCTGCGAACTGCTCGGCGTGCCCTACGAGGACCGGAAGGACTTCCAGGCCAACTCCGCGAGGTTCCTGGTGAAGAGCCCGACGCTCGAAGAGAAGATCGCCGCGTACACCGCGCTGAGCACATACCTGTCGGGACTGGTCGCGGACAAGCGCGCCACGCCCGGCGAGGACATCCTGTCCGACCTGGCCCGCCAGGACGACCTGTCCATCGAGGAGCTGACCGGCATCGCGTTCCTGCTGCTGCTCGCGGGCCACGAGACCACCGCGAACCTGCTCTCGCTGGGCACCTTCGCGCTGCTGGAGCACCCCGAGCAGCTGGCCGAACTGCGCGCCAACCCGGACCTGATGCCCGACGCCGTCGAGGAGCTGATGCGGTACCTGTCCGTTGTCGACATCCTCTACCGGTACGCCTCGGAGGACATCGATCTCGGCGGTGAGACCATCGGCAAGGGATCGACGGTTGTCGTCTCGATGTTGGCCGCCAACCACGACCCCCAGCGCTTCGAGAACCCCGACACCCTGGACGTCCACCGCAAGGCTCGCGGTCACCTGTCCTTCGGCCACGGCGTCCACCAATGCCTCGGCCAGCAGCTGGCCCGGATCGAGATGCGCGCCGGTTTCGAGGGATTGTTGCGTCGCTTCCCCACCCTCAAGCTCGCCATCCCGGCCGGAGAGGTGAGGCTGCGGACCGACATGAACATCTACGGCGTCCACGAGCTGCCGGTCACCTGGGCACAACCGGCCGAGTGAAACCGAGATGACGGCGTGCCCCCGAGGCTGGCTCGGGGGCACGCCGTGGGTCAGCAGGACGCGGGTGGGATGCTCTGCTCGTACTGGAAGATGTTGTGGGGATCCCACTTCTGCTTGATCCGGCGTAGCCGGTCGAAGTTGGACCGCCAGTAGGCGGTCTCCCACTCCTGCATCCCGATGTTCGGCACGTTCACGTAGGCCCCGTTCACGTAGGGCCGCAACGCCTGGCTGAACTCGGCGATCCAGGCCTGGGCGATCGGGGTGGTGGGGTCGTCGCAGTCCGGGTTCGCGCGATCGCCCCAGCCCGCGCCGGGCTCGGAGTAGAACAGCGCGTCGCGGTGCACGAATGCCGAGCCGCCGCGGGGTTGCTTGGTCTGCGCCCCGGTGCCGAAGGCCTGGGTGAAGAAGTTGCTTTCGTCCGAGGGCGCTTCGTTCATGAAGGAGCGGATGATGCTGATCGCCTTCTTCGGGAACGGGTCGGTGGTGAACTGCGAGAAGAACTTCCAGAACGCGGGTTCGTCCGCGACCGGGGTCTGGAAGCCGGCGTAGATGGTGCCCCAGTTCCCGGTCTGCACGGCGACGTCGGGGGTGTCGATCGAGAGGATCGGGGCGAGCAGGTGCCTGATCTCCGCCTCCGTCCCCTCGGCGAGGACCGCGAACAGCAGGATCTGGGACTTGTGGATCTCAAGCTGGGAACCGAGCCGGAAGTCGGACAGCGGCGCGGTGCGCTGCCAGGTGTCGAAGATGCCCTGCAGGTCGCTGAGGCCGTCCCAGGTCGCCGTCAGGTAGGCCACGGACTTGAGCGGAGCCGCCTTGTAGGTCAGTGAGGTGACGATCCCGAAGTTGCCGTTGCCCGCTCCGCGCAGCGCCCAGAGCAGGTCCGAGTTGTTGTTCAGGTCCGCCTTGATGGCCTTCGCGCCATCGACACCCGACGGGACGACAACCTCCGCGCCGACCAGGCTGTCGCAGGCCATGCCGAGGTAGCGCAGGAGGAAGCCGAGGCCGCCGCCGAGGGTCGCGCCGGACAGGCCCACGCTGTCCTCCGTCCCCGTCGTCACCGCCAGGTCGTGCTTCGCGAGCGCGGCCACCGCCTCCCCCTGGTTGAGCCCGGCGCCGACCTTCGCGATGCCGGTGGCGGTGTCGATGTGGGTCGACTTCAACTCGCTGACGTCGATCACGATGCCGTTGTCGACGTTCGACCAGCCCTCCAGGGCGTGCCGGCCGCTGCGTACCCGCACCGCGACGTTGTTCTGCCGCGCCCAGGTCAGCGCGTTGACCACGTCCTGGGTCTCCTGGGCGAAGACGATGACCAGCGGGTAGTGGACGAACAGTTCGTCCCAGCCGAGGCTCGCCTCCGGGTAGTTGGGGTCCTGCGGACGGACGATGCGGCCGGTGAGCTTCGCCGGCGGCTCGCACTCCGCCTTGCAGCTCGAACCCGAGCTGTCGGCCGCGATGGCCACCGAGCCTTCGGCCATGACGGCCGGTAGAACGACCGCTCCGGCGCCGGCGGCGGCCGTTGCCTTGAGCAGATCGCGGCGGGAAAGGTCGCGCATGGTCGGTATCCTCTCGATCATTACGTCAGTGCTTTATAAAGGGCAATTCGCTCATCTGACGCGAAACCAACGCTAATACGGGAGGCTTCCTCGAAATTTTGGAAGTTTTCCTCGGAACCCGGTCGGGTGATCCCGACCCGCTCCGCACCGGCACCCCGCGGCCGCGCCGTCGGCCACGTCATCGACCGTGCCGATTGCGTGATACTGAGCCGGTGAACTCAGAATCGGAGGCGCCACGGTCTGGTCGCCCGCTGACTTTTGATCGGGCGGAGGCGCTGGGCCGCCTGATGTCGCTGTTCTGGCGGATCGGGTTCGATGGCGTGACGCAACAGCAGATGGCGACCGTGACGGGTTTGTCGACGTCGAGCCTGTACAACTCGTTCGGCACCAAGGCCGAGATCTACCGCGAGGCGATGTCGGAGTACCTGCGGCGCATGCAGTTCGTCCTCGATCCGCTCGAGCGCGGCAATCGCGGCCGGGAGGACGTGCTGGAGATGCTCGCGCGCATCGAGTCGGTGCTGCGAGGTCCGGACGGCGGCTTCGGATGCATGGCCACGATGGCGATGTCGGCGCCGGTCGACGAGGAGGTCGCGCGCGCGACGCGGCGCTATCGGGAGCGGCTGCGGGCGGGCTTCTGCGCCGTCGCGGAGCGCTCTCGCGGTCTGGGTGAGTCGGCACCGGAGCCGGCCATGCTGGCGAACGTCATGACCGCGGCGGTCCTGGGCACGCTCACCATCGCGCGCGCCGACGCCGAGGGCGACGAGTTGTCCGCACACGTGGAAGCGTTGCGGAGCTTCGTGAACGGCTGGCGTCAGCAGTGAGGCTGGAGGCTGCCGGCGCCGCCGCGGGTCACCCGGCGGCGAGGCGGGCGTGGCGCAGCAGCGCCTCCACCGCCCGGTCGATGTCGTGCTCGTCGGTGGCCCAGTCCGACACCGAGATCCGCATGAGGCGTTCGCCGCGATAGGTCGTACCGCTGAAGAACGCGCTGCCCTCCGCGCGGACTCCGGCCATCACCTCGTCGGCCAGGTGCCCGTGCTCGCCGTCGCGTGCCAGCCAGCGCACGAGAACCTGGTTGGGCACCACCTCGTTGACGATGACGGCCCGGCCGCTGTCCCTGAGCGCGTCCGCGAAACGGCGGGCGAGTCGGCTGGTCCGCTCGACCAGTTCGGCGACCCCGTCGCGCCCGAGCGACCGCAACGTCGCGTAGACCGGCACCCCGCGGGCACGGCGGGAGAACTCCGGACCCCAGTCCAGCGGGTCGCGGGCGCCGGTGCCCTGCTCGAGATAGGCGGCCTGGACACTCATGGCGGCGCGGTGAGCGGCCGCGTTGCGGCAGATCGCTATGCCGCAGTCGTAGGCGACGTTGAGCAGCTTGTGGCCGTCGGTCGACCAGGAGTCCAGCCGATCCAGCCCGACCACGCTGCCGGCCATGGCGGGCGACGCGGCGGCCAGCAGCATCACCGCGCCGTCGACGTGAACCCAGGTCGGATTGCCGGCGGCCCGATGCTCATCGGCCAGGTCGGCCACCGCGGCGAAGTCGTCGAACGCGCCGGTGTTGACGTTGCCACACTCGACCGCCGCGATCGTCGGCCCGTCGATCGCGTGCAGCGCCCGCGCGAGCGCGTCCGGTCGTACCCTGTCCTGGTCGTCGCAGTCGACGGTGACCACCGCCCGTTCGCCGATGCCGAGGAACCGCAGCGCGCGCAGCACGGTCGCGTGCGCGCCGGCCTTGACCACGACGGTCACCGGCGGCGCGCCCGTGAGGCCGTCGGCCTCGACGTTCCACCCGACCGCGCGCAGCACCTCGTGACGGGCCGCGGCGAGGCAGGTGAACGACGCCATCTGCCCGCCGGTGACGAACCCGACCGAACTCTGCCGCGGGAGCCTCAGCAGCTCGACGAGCCACTGGGCGGCGAGTTCCTCCGCCACCGCGACTCCTGGCGTGGCCGCGAACATCGGCGCGTTCTGGTCCCACGCCGTCACTAGAAGCTCGGCTCCGAAGGACGCGGGGTGCAGGCCGCCGACAACGAACCCGAAGTAGCGCCCGCCGGCCTGCGCCGCGACGTACGGCTCGAGGTCAACGGCCAGGTCGCCGACGACCCGCGCGGGGTCGATGCCGGCCGCGGTCGGCGGCCGATCCAGCGCCGCGCGAATCGTGGCGTGGTCCGCCGCGGGCATGACCGGCCGCTCGGCGAGCGAATCCAGGTGCTCCAACGCGGCGCGACCGGCGGCGTCGAACACCGCCTTCCAATCCGACTGGCGCATCGATCCTCCCCAGGAGTCACGGTTGTGTGACCCCGGAACGCTTTCTGAGTCGCAATGACTCAGATGACCGAGTCATATTGAGTCGGCCTACTCAGAATGTCAAGCCACGACGGCGCGGCCCGAGGGCGAGCACTATCGCGCAGTCACCCGCTGCGCGGGCGAACGCCGGTCTCCGTCGGGGCGGCGAAGAACGCGGCAAGCCGCGGCCAGACATCCTCCACGATGTCCGGTCGCCGGTTCGTGTCCAGGTAGTGCCACTCGAAGAAGCCATGGACAGCGTCGGGATAGATGACGATGTCGTGCGGCACGCCGGCCCGGTCCAGGTGGTCGTCGAAGGCTCGCGCGACGGCGACCGGCGTGACCTCGTCCGCCTCACCGAACAGGCCGAGCACCGGGCACCGCATCCCGGCCACGAACTCTGCCGGCAACGCCGGCTCGCGGCCCAGTTCGCCCAGCCACGGGTAGAACGCGACGGCGCCGGCGATATCGAGGTCGGTGGTACCGGCCAACAGACCGGTGGCACCACCGAGGCAGAAGCCAAGCACGAACGGGGTTTCGCCGGTAACCGTACGGAGGTGACCCACAGCGGTGTGTACATCCGACAGCATGGTCCGGCGCAGGAGCCGCTCAAGGTGCGATACGTGGTCGAACCCGTCGTCACGCGCGCGGGACCCGGCCGTGCGGCCGTAGTAGTCGATGGCGAGCGTGGGATGCCCGAGCCTGGCGAACCGGCGGGCGAGTTCCTGATAGAACGGATGCAGGCCACCAGCATCCGGAAGCAGGACGATCGGGGATCCGGTCGGCCGCCCGGGGCTCGCCAGATAGGCCGGAAACCGGCGTCCGTCCGATGTGGGCAGTTCGAACTCGGTCCCGCTGACAGGTCCCTCATCGCGGTCGGCCATGGGCACGCTGGCGCTGGGGTCATGACACATATCGGCGAGGGTGAACCCCAAACGGGTGGCGTGGACCCAGGATTTCCGCGACCGCCGCCGGCAGCCGTACCGAGACATTCCTGACCACAGTGGACGGACCCGGTTCGACCCGTCTCGTCGATTTGTGCACGGTGTGCAAGAACGGCGATCAAGGAGCGACACGATGGCCGTCATGGTCAACGCTGGCCGGAACCCCTCCACGCCCCGGCATGGTTCCCGATCGAAATCAGGAGCATCACATGACCGTAGAGCGACCACTTCCCATCGACCTCAACGGCACCGACATCCACGCGGAGGGAGCCCGGCTGCGCGCCCGCGGGCCCGCTACCCGCGTCGAGCTTCCCGGCGGCGTCCTCGCCTGGTCGGTCACCAGCCCGGAGCTGCTGCGGCGGCTGCTGACCGATTCCCGCGTGTCCAAGGACGCCACCCGACACTGGCCCGCCTTCATCAACGGCGAGATCCCCCTCGACTGGCCGCTGCACATATGGGTGGCCGCCCGCAACATGTTCACGGCGTACGGCGCCGATCACACCCGGTTGCGCCGGCTCGTGGCGCCGGCCTTCACCGCTCGGCGCACCAGGGCGCTGGCGCCGCGCATCGAGTCCATCACCCGGGCGCTGCTCGACGACCTCGACGCCACTCCGCCCGGCGAGCCGGTGGACCTGCGGGAGCGCTACGCCTACCCGCTACCCATCCAGGTCATCAGCGAGCTGATGGGCGTACCCGATGAGCTTCGCGCCGGGCTGCGCCGTGCCGTCGACGGTGTCTTCGACACCAGCCTCACCCCGGAACAGGCTCAGGCCAACGGGCTCGAGATGTACCGGGTCATCGGCGAGCTGATCGCCGGCAAGCGTGCTCAACCCGCGGACGACCTGACCAGCCTGCTGCTGGCGGCCAGGGACGAGGACGGTTCCACGCTGACCGACCAGGAGGTCCTGGACACCTGCATGCTGGTCATCGGCGCGGGCCACGAAACCACGTCCAACCTGCTCGACCAGGCCATCCACGCGCTGCTCACGAACCCGGACCAGCTCGCCCTGGTGACCGGGGGCAAGGCCACCTGGCGGGACGTCATCGAGGAGACCCTGCGGTCCGAGTCGCCGGTCGCCAACCTGCCGCTGCGGTACGCCACCGAGGACATCGACCTGCGCGAGAGCGCCGGCGTCGTCATCGGCCAGGGCGAGCCGATCCTCGTGTCGTACGCGGCGGCCGGGCGCGACCCCGCGGTACACGGTGAGGACGCGGACGTGTTCGACGTCACCCGCGACCTCAAGAGCCACCTCGCCTTCGGGTACGGCACGCACAAGTGCATCGGGGAGCCGCTGGCCCGGCTGGAGGCCGAGGCCGCGCTGCCGCTGCTGTTCGAACGCTTCCCCGATATGCGGCTCGCGGCACCCGCCGCCGGGCTGACGCCCATTCCCAGCTTCATCTCCCACGGTCACCGCGCCCTACCGGTAGTGCTGCGGCCCGCGCCCGAGTCCGAATGACCGCCGGCGGGGCCGGCCGCGGCCACTGCCCACAACCCCGATAGCTCACGCAGACAAGCGGCGCGTGGCGGCCTGGTGGCCGCCA
>NZ_BAABJQ010000045.1:0-56716 GCF_039543385.1 Rugosimonospora acidiphila | reverse complement strand
CCCCTGCGTCTGGCCGTTCCCGGAGACCTCGGTGCCGAAGATGCCGGACTCGGCGAAGTTCCAGCCGAAGTGCAGACCGATCGGGAGCCACAGCTTGCGCGTGGCCGCGTAGGCGGCGGCGAGCGTGGCGCCGGCCTCGATCGCGATGGCGACCGCGCCCCACACCGTGGCGTCCGGGTTGATCGAGTGCCACAGGCCGAACAGCGCGGCGGTCAGCACCAGCGCGATCCACGTGCCGAGGCGTCCCTCAATGAGCCGGAACAAGACTCCGCGGAACATCAGCTCTTCTGTCACCGCGGCGGCGGCCATGAAGCCGAACAGCCCGATCGGGCCCGCCGCCGACCCGAAGCCGTGGACCCGGTAGCCGCCGAGGAAGGCGATGTTCCCGATGACCGCCGCGAACCACGCGACCCCGATCAGTACTCCCAGGCCGACACGGGTCGTGGCACCCTTGACGGCCACCTCGACCGGCGCGCGGTGCTCGGCCCACCGCACCGCCCAGGCGTACACGAACACCGCGAGCACGGCCGTCGCGAGACCGAGGACCAGGCAGAGAAGCGCATTCCCCTGCACCGCCGCGACGACCTGGCCGCCAACGAAAGCGACCGCCACGACGGGCAGGAGCTGCTTCAACAACCGCATGCCGACTCCTTAGCGAGTATCCGCGGTCGAAACGCCGCGGCTGACTCGAACGCTATGGAATCGGCGATCCGGAATCGTCACCGCACAGTGGACATTCGCGGGTAGCTCGCACGGGGGACAAGCGCGGCGCTTGGCTAGGGCATGGGCCAGCTCTGCCGTGGATACGCCAAGCCGGGTCAGCGCACGCGCGGACGATAGCCGGTTCCACCGGTCGCTGGCCGCATCCTGCGCCGTCTCGGCAAGCTGGCACATCCCGTACCCGGACTCTCATCAGTGGCGCCCTCGCGCCGTACCCACTGATCACCTCGGCAGCTCAGTCCCCCACGGCGGCACGTCATACACAGACATGTCAGTGCGTATGCGGATGAAGCGGACGGGATGCCGCCATCGGTGGTACTCGTACGCGGTGTCGACCTGAATCTCGGCGACCAGCACCGGTAGGACCTGCCGGTAGCGCAGCGGTTGTGGGCGGTTGAACTGCCCAGACCAGTTCGGCGGCAGCGGCTGGGGCCACGGGTGCGGGGTGCTGCGCCCTGGGTCGTATGGTGCCGGTGGGATCAGCAACCAACCCAGGTCCTGCTGCTGCTGGGCGGACAGCGAGTGGCTGCGTCCGGTGTAGCGCAGCCGGCCGCGGGCATCAAGGCGCCCCAACAGCAGCGTCTGCGGGGCGCTCAAGGTGCCGGTGACCCCACCGATGATCGCTTCAGTGGTCAATCGTGACCGGATCTTGTACCAGTCGCGGCGCTGGCCCGGGTGATAGCGGCTGTCCCGCCGTTTCGCGACCACGCCCTCGATCCCGGCCGACACCCATTCTGTCAGCCATTCCTGCGCTGTGACCCGATCGGCGGTTTGTGGGCACAGCGTCAGCGCGGCGGGTGCGTCGGCGAGCAGGGCGGCCAGCTGTCGCCGCCGCTGGGACAGCGGCTCGTGCAGGAGGTCCTGGCCGTCGCGGTCGCGCAGCAGATCGAAGACCACGTAGTGGGCCGGGTGATCGCGGGCCATCCGTAGCAGCCGGGAGCCGCTGCTGACCCGGCGTTGCAGCAGCGCGAAATTGGTCTGCTGCCCATCCCAGATGATCAGCTCACCGTCGAGGATCACTCCTGGTGGAACGTTGGCGTGGACCATTCGACTGACGTCGGGGAAGAAGCCGGTCAACGACCGGCCGGACCGGGAGTACAGCGGTGCCCGATCGACGCCGCACTCCGCGATGGCTCGCCACCCGTCCCACTTGGGCTCGAACACCCACCCCGGACCCGGCGGCAACACTTCGGCCGCCACCGCGAGCATCGGAGCCACTCGGCTGACCAGGACGAACCTCCACGACCGGCGTGGCGTTCATCCCCTCCCGATCGTCGCCTGTCACATGCGCCTCGCGCAGCAAGATCTGCGATCGTGGATAGGCGGCGACCAGGGCAGGGACAAACTGATAGGTCCTGAACCCGACGCTTAGGGCGCGCAATCGGATACTCGGGAAGCGGCAGGTCGCGGCGATACTGGTGACGTTACGCGGAGGCTGTCACCCCTGGTTCGCGGGAGGATCCATGTCCGACACCGCCGAGACCGACGCGATCGATGTGCTGATGCTACGCGATATCCGCCACGGCGGCCCCGCCGACCAGGCGGCCACCGTCGCGCAGCACCTGGCCGCGTTCATCCACGCGGCCGCGGCCAGCGTGGACGTCGCGATCTACGACTTCCGGCTCTCCGAGCCCCTCGCGACCCCGGTCGTGACCGCCCTGGTCGAGGCGGCGCAGCGGGGAGTCAGCGTGCGGGTCGCGTTCGACGCCGGGAAACCCGCCGAGGCCGACCACGCCACGTTTGCCCGGCTGCAGGCCGACCCCGCCCCACCGGGCACCGCCTCCTGGGTCCGCGACCACCTCGGCGACACCCCGGTGGCCATCAAGGCGATCACCGCCCCGTCCGGGCAGCTCATGCACTCCAAGTACGTGATCCGCGACGTACACCACCGTGACTGCGCGGTGTGGACCGGGTCGGCGAACTTCACCGACGACGCCTGGTCGCTGCAAGAGAACAACGTCCTGACGATCCGGTCGGCCGCTCTCGCCGTCGGGTACCGCGCCGATTTTGACCAGTTGTGGGCGGCCGGGACGATCAAGAACACCGGCGGTGGGGACGCGGGCACCACCACCGTGCACCGGGTGCCGGTGGGCTGGGACTTCGCCCCCGCCGACGGTGCCGCCATCGACACCTACCTCACCCAGAAAGTCACCGCCGCAGCCCACCGCATCGTCCTGTCCACCATGGTCCTGACCTCACATCCGCTGCTGGCCGCCCTGGTCGAGGCGATGGGCCGTGGTGTGCCCGTCTCGGGCATCTACGACGCCGGGCAGATGGATTCGATCGCCCACCAGTGGGCCCGCTACCCCTCCGACACCCAGGTCCTGGCCGACTGGAACACCGTCGCCGCTCACCTGACCGGCAAACACTCCACCCCGTACAGCCCCACCACACCGCACGACTTCATGCACAACAAGATCCTGATCGTCGACAACGATCTCGCGACTGGCAGCTACAACCTCAGCGCCAATGCCCAGCACAACGCCGAAAACCAACTCCACATCCACCACCGCGACCTGGCCGACCAGTACGCCGCCTACATCGCGGCGATTACTATCGCCTACCAGCGGGGTTAGCCGCGCGGCCGTCGCGCGTCGGCGGCCGCGAGCCCGCAGCGGGCTCGCGGCAACGCCATTACGCCAAGGTCGGCTCAGTGGTGGGGCTCAGCAGGTGCCGAGCATGCTGGTCAACGCGGTCTTCTCGGCGCTGGTGACGGTCAGCGCCCAGACGTACTTGCTGCGCACCCACATCCGGGCGTAGGTGCAGTAGTAGCTGGTCAGCGGCGGCTTCCACGCGTCCGGTGACTTATCGCCCTTGGATTCGTTGATGTTGTCGGTCACCGCGATCAGTTGCGGGTCGGTCAGGTCGTTGGCGAACGATTCACGCTTGCTGGTGGTCCACGCCCATGCCCCGGACACCCACGCGTTTTTGAGCGTGACGACATGGTCGATGTCCACGTCGGAGGCCGCGGTCCAGGTCGCCCCGTCGTACGGGCTGTGCCAGGTGCCCGAGGTGGCCGTGCAGGCGGAGTTCGTCGCGACGCCGGTGCCGTCGCGCTTGAGCACCGTCTCCCGGGTGTCGCAAGTACCAGAGATGGTGTCCCAGGTGGGGAACAGGTCCCGGTTGTAGGTGGTGGTATGGGTCCATGCGGCCACCGTGAGAGTGGCCAGTTCGGATCGAGCAGTCGCGGCGGACGGGATGCCCGGCGGCGTGGCGCCAGCGGGTGTGGGTACGGCCAACTCCAGCACGCCGATGGCAGCGACAGCGGCGAGCAGCGTGGCCAAGAGACGTCCTCGGATCACAGGTCCTCCCGTTCGATCAGCCCCCAGTTGACTCAAATAGTGCCCTACCGATTGATGGCAAGCTATACATCGAGGTGAACGGTGCCCGACATGCTCAGGAGCGGATCATTGACAAAGGCAATCTCAGCCGTGTGGTGTAGGAATCTCGCCGAAGACGGCTTCCTTGGCCGCTTGGGCGAGTGTGGCTTGGGTGGTGGCGGGTAGCCCGGTTCGGTTCCAGTGAAAAATGATGTGTAGCGCGATCACTGCGCGTAGTCCGCGGGTGAGCTTGCCGGTTTCCCGCAGGTTGCGCAGGTTTGTGCCGGCATGCTCGAACGCGGTGCGCCAGTCGCCGGTGGTGCGGGCGGTGCCGAGTAGCAGGCGGCGGGCGTCGTCGGTGAACGTTCCCCAGGTGCGGGGGTCGGGTCCGGGCGGTTGGTTGAGGTGTTCGGCGCGGTGCTGTGCGACTTTTGCCCAGACGTCGCCTTGTTCGTTGAGGTCCAGCGCTGCGGCGCGCATCAACGCGGTGCACAGGATGAGCGAGCGTTCCCGTCGGTCGGTTGGGTGCTGGTGGAGGTAGGTGAGTAGGTGGCGGCTGTCGTGGTGGAACAGCGTGTGCGCGGTGGTCATGGCGTCGGCTCCGCCGAACGCGTGGGTCTCGGGTTCATAGATGTCGCGGGTCCAGCTGACCCTGTCGGTGAGCAGGTTTCGGGCCAGATCTTGGCCGTCCTGTTTATCTGTGGGTAGGTAGCGGATGCGCCAGGCGCCTTTGCGGATGAACCACCATGAGGTGATGAGCCCGGCGGTCTCGGCGGCCGGAAGCACCTGGCCGAGGTGGGCGACGGCGTGCTGTTCGTGGTGTTGCCGGGTGTGGCCGGGGTAGGAGAGGTTGATCTGTTGCCACTGGGTCTCGTCCACGGCGGACCTTTCGTCAGGCGAGCAGGAGGCAGGCGTCCCACGAGGTTGTGGCGGTGGCGGTGGCGAGGGCTGATCCGGCTGTGCCGTCGAGGAGCCCTGCGGGTTCGTCGATCGTGGGGGTGGTCTGCCGATGGAGATCTTCCATGGAGGCCAGGGGTATATAGGTGAGGGAGTCGGCGGCGACGCGTCGGGCGGTGGCCAGGAGTCCGGCGGTGCCATGGCACAGGCCGCGGTCGATGAGCAGCCGGGTTTGCGTGGGGTCGGTGAGGCAGCTGGTGAACGCGGTTTCGGCGAGGTGCTGGCGGGCGGTGTCGCGCATAGCGCGGCCGGCGAGTTGTTGGGCGCGGGTGATGCTTGGGGTGCCGTAGCACCAGGAGGGTCGTAGCGGGGCCTGTTGGGCCGGTGTGCCGTGGCGCAGGTCAGCGCGGGTGAGGGTCTGCGGCCACCAGGTGATGCTGTTGGTGTGCTGTTGCCAGGTGTCCAGCCAGCGGCAGATGCGGGTCATAGCTGGGATGTGCCCCTGGACGGTGACGCCGTCGAGGAGGGTGAGGGACAGCAGCGCGAGCGGGCCGGTGATGCCGTGGGCCATGCCGAGGTTGGCGTGGCCGCCGGCGGGCGGTGGTTGGGTGCGTTCGGGTCCGTTCCAGCACCACCAGCCGGGCAGGGTGCCCAGCGGCTCGGTGAGCCGGACGAGGTAGTCCAGGACTTGGCGGAGCAGGTCGTGGTCGCGGAGCCGGCGTAGGGTGACGCCGAGACCCGTCAGTCCGCGGATGAGGTCGTATTCGGCGTAGTGGGGCTGCTGGTGCTGGTCGATGCGCCGGTGCGCGGCGTCGAGTCGTCGGCGGGTCACTGTGGCGGTTCCGTGGGCGGCGGTTGCTCGTGCGTGGGCGAGTCCCGGATAGTCGGTGGCGGCGAGGACGAACGCGAGGGCTGGAGCACCGTAGAAGAGGCTCGCGCCGTTGGCAATGCTCATACCACCTGTGGTGGCGCGGCGAAGTGCTGCGCACGCCGCCGGCCAGTTGCCGGTCTCCAGGTGCAGGAGGGCGATGCCGGCCGCGCCATCGGCGAGGGACTGCCCGTCGTTCATGGTGTCTGCCTGGCGTGGGTGGTGTGGGCGATGGTTCTGGCCAGGCGCAGGCAGTGCTGTTCGGAAGCGGTGTCGACGCCGATCATGCGGGCGTGGTGCAGGTGCAGCAGGTCGGCCAGGATCTCGTCGGTGTCGAGCCCGTCACGCTGCGCCAGGGCTCGGTAGCTGGCCAGCGCGGCGGCGAGCCGGTCGTCGCGGATCGGGATGCGGGCGAGGTTGAGCTGGGCGGGGTTCAGGCGGGGGCCGGTGCGTTGGGGCACGTGCGCGGCGAGCCAGCGCAGGCCGCTACCGGTGAAGCCGTCAGCGATGGTGATCATTCCGGCGGCTGTGGCCGCTTGCCGGTCGCCGGTCAGCCGCCGCAGGGTGGCGTGGGAGTCGGCGGCGAACACCGCGTGCGCCGCGGCCAGGGTTGCCCCAGCGCCGTGCCGGGTTTCGGGCCGGTAGGTGTCCAGGGTGTAGTCGTGCGCGACGGCGTCATCGTGGAGGTTCTGTACCCAGGAGTCGAGACGGCCAGCGGTCTCGGCGAACCGGCCGAGGACCCCGACCGGGATGCGCAGCCGCAGGTGGGGTTCGGGGTCGGGATAGCGCAGGAACCACCAGCCCGCCGGTAGGTGGTCGTCGGGGCGGTTGGCGAGGTCGGTCAGGATGTCGTCGAGTCGGCCGTACAGGTGTGCTTCCAGCCATGGTGATAACGGTCCGGGCCGGTGCTGGAGGGTGCACGCGGTCCGGGCCGGTCGGGCCGGCTGGGCGGCGGGTGTGGTGTGGGTGAGGGTGAGCAGGAGTTCGGCGGGGCGGCCGCCGATCCAGCCTGCCGGACCGGGCGCCTCGGTGATCACGGTCCGGGCGTTTCGGTCGAGCTGGTCGCGCAGCACCGCCAGGTGGGCGTTGTCGTTCAAGTCCAGGCGCAGCCGCACGTCGTCGTCGCCCACCAGGACCTGCTGCGGGAGCCGATGCTGCTGGCGGTATCGCTGCCACGCGTCGCGCCACTGCTGCCATGCCACGGCGCGAGCGGGCAACGCTGCTCGGTCGATGATCCACCGGGCGGGGTGCAGGATGGCGCGTCCGCGCCGGACACGGGGCAGGAACGGCAGCCCGGCCGCGTGTCCCCAATCGAACCGGGCGCACGGCGCCGTCCACGCGGTCCAGATCTCCGTCAAAAACCGCATCAGCGGTTGCTGCAGTGTCGGTAGCAGCACGCTGTTGAACAACAACGGTTCGACGGGTCGGCCGGTGGTCCGCGACACCAGCCACAGCCGGCGACCATCGCCGGTCACCGCGAGATCCTCGACCGTCCACGTCGGCTGCGGGTGGAACTCGCCGAGGGGCAGAACGGGTAGCAGCTCGGGCGCCCGGGCCACCGCCGTGAGGCGGGCGTCCAGGGGAGGGCCGGACAGCTGAAGCGTGTCCGCCTCGCACAGGGCGGTCGGCAGGTGCTGGTAGACCCGCTGGAAGGATGCGAGCTCGGCGGGCGTGAGCAGGTGCAGGAACCGCGCGGCGGCGACCCCGGCGTGGCGAGACCCGCTGATCACCGTCAGCGTGAACGCGCCGCGGTCCAGGTCCTGCGGGGTTTCGGCAGCGAGCGTGAACCGCAGTTCGGTATGCGGGATCGGCGGCCGATCATCAGCGCCGCGCAGTCGGCCGATCAGCTCATCGTCGAGTACCACCTCAGTGCTACCGTTCAGCGCGGACTGCTGCGCGAGCTGGCCGAGCAGCCGATCGCGGGCGGTGAACATCACCGGGGCGCGGCGCGAGGATCCCCGGTAGCCAGCCGGGAAGCCCAGCACGTTCAGCACCTCCCGGACCGGCACGGCCGCTGCTGGACCCCACCGCTCGATGAACGCGTGGTGGTACTCGGCCCATCCACGTAGCTGCGGGGCTACCGCCACCAGCGTCGACGCGGCCCGCCCCGCCTCACGCAGCACTGCCGGGGGCAGCGTCACGGCGACCTCGACCCGCAGATCGACCGCGACCTGGCCACCGGCATCCGGTAGGGCATGATGGTCGGCGGTGTACCCGGCCAAGTCGGTGACAGTCATCGCCGGGCGCAGCGCCGACAGCAGCACCCCGATCCGCACCAGGTCGGCCAGCAACCGCTCGGCCTCAGCAAGGCCGGCGGGCCGGGCGATCCGCCCGGCGAGGTCGGCGAACCCGACCGGGCAACCCGCCGCCTGGATCACCGTTCGGACCGGGCCGGTCAGGCGGATCTCGACGTCGAACCGTCGGTCGCCGTCAGCGCGGGCGCAGGGCAGCACCCACCTGCCGCCGCGCTGGTACCCGAGTGAGTTCGTCACCACGGCGACGGTGCGGAGCATGGCGAGGTCCTGCTCGGCCCGGGCGGTGTGCTCGGCGATGAACTCGCCGTCGGGGCGGGCGACCGCGCGATGAGCCGCGCCGACGCGGACCGTCGCGCGGGCACCGAACTGGACCGGGGCCACGCCGGCGAAGGTGCCGAACGGGGTCGCGCGGGTGGTCCACCGCAGCAGATACCGGACCACTGATTCCACGAGGCGGCGCAGCCGCGGCGGCGGTACCGGCTCGCCGGCCACAGCCCGGTCGATCTGTCGGGCCAGCTGCGGCGCCGCGCCGGTGACGGCGCCCGCGAACCCCGGCAGCTGCCACGCCGCGCCCAGCCAGTCCCGCCACTGCTCAGGTTGATCGGACGTCAGGTCGGGCCACGTAGGCAGGACCAGATTGGTCGGATACGCGGCGACTCGGATCAGCGCCGCACCAGCCGCGGGAATCATGATGCACCACCGAGTTCGGACGGGCCCGGCGCGCTGAAGCGCCGGGCCCGACATGTGAGGGAAACGAAGCGGCTAGAAACTGCCGTCGCACTTGGTCGTGCAGGCGCTCGAGCCCGTGTTACCCGAGCCGCAGCCGTCGTCGGTGCTGGTCGCGTAGCCGGTCGCTGCCGGCCCGGCGTCCACCAGGGTCACGTCCAGCGTGAACTCCGAGGTGTTCGTTTCGTCCACGTGCTTGCCCTTCCTATGCGGGGGTGAAGGTGAGGACCAGGCGGCTGTGCCGCTTGTCCAGCACCGTCCCGGCCGGCAAGTCGCCGTCGGGAGTATCAGCGGGCAGGACCTGCAGCACCGGCGAAGGGCTGCCCGCGTCCAGCCATGCGCGCATGTGCTCGACCATCCGCCCGCCCGCCGCCGCGGCGTCAGACCCGTGGGCACGGGCGCCCAGGTCAAACGCATCGTCCGTCCACCGCAGCGTCGAGCGGTAACAGAACGCTCCGTCGTGCAGGGTGGCGGGCGTACCGAAACGCCACGCCGGCACGACCAGGCCGGCATCGACGGCCTCCTGCTGGGCCGAGAGGACAAGGAACTGCTGCCCTGCGTCGGTGATCCGGGCCGCCAGCCACAGATCCAGGTCTGCCAGGACGGTACGAGGCGGCAAGCCCGCCCCGGCCCACACCTGCACCGGCGGCTGCGACAACAGCCCACCGACGGTCCCCGGGTCGACCTGCTGGCCCTCATCCAACCGCAGGTGGACACCCTCGGCGACGTCGACGTACCGCATGTCATGGGCTCCAGCGCCTCGCATCGACACGAACCCGCACAAACGCTGGCTGCGGCTTACCAGCCGGTCGCCCTCCCGACACAGTGCCCACGACCGGGTCATCCCGAACGTCCGCAGCGGCACGACCAGCGTCCCGTGCTCGACCAACTGCTCGGTCCAAGCCGGAGGGATGTCCCACGCCCCGACCGTCACGATGATCAGGTCGTAGAGGCGACTCGGGGGAATCGGCTGCTCGGCGTCCGCGCAGACCACGGTCACGTCGTCGTAGCCGGCCGCCGCCAGGCACGCCGTGGCCCGGTCAGTCACGTCCGGGTCGATGTCCACGGTCGTGACCGACCCCGACGGCCCTACCAGCTCGCGCAGCAGCGCGGCGTTGTAACCGCCGGAACCGATCTCTAACACGTGCCGGGCGTACATTTCGCCATCGAAGGCGTCGGCCGCCTGACCGAGCATCTCCGCGATCAACCACGGCGCCGACACCGAGCTGACGGCCTCGTCACTAACCCGCTTAGTGACCACCGCCTCCTCGGCGCAGTACGCCTCCTCTAACCGAGCATCCGGCGTAAACAGGTGCCGTGGGACGACCCGCAGCGCCGTCTCCACCTCGGGCCGCATCGTCAGCCCTTTATTCGCGTGATCCGCGATCAGCTGATCAACCATCGCGGCACGGAGGCCCTCGCCGCTCACCGTATCGACACTCATCGGACTGCCTCTCGCTATCCATCAAAGTCGCCCGACCGGACAATCCCGCCGTGCGCGCCAGCGTTCCTTCGCCTGTCCCACACGTCCTTCGGTGTGCGGCGGACATCGATGCTTCCCTTACCATCACAAACTGTCGAGTCGACGCGGAAGACCGACTTATGGGGAGACTTACTGGGAGCGCTAACCGCGAGAGGCTCATCGAAGGCAAGGCTCCGCCGCTCACGACGCGACGCAGCGCGGGCCGTAGCACAACTTATGCGGCAGGGCGGACGCCATCGACAGGTAAGCTTCGAGCTGATGGGGACCGACAGGACAGCGTCGTTCGCGGCCAGCCAAAGAAGGCTTCAGGACTCGCAGGGCGGCGTGGTCAACGGCTTGCACAGTTATGCGTTGGCATGTGCAGTTCGATAGGGGCCGGCCCGTGGGCTGCGGCGGTGGTGACGGTGGATCGATGCCGGCGTTGACAGCGTTGCAGGCCGCTGGCGCGGCGGCGACGTGCGACGAGGTCCGTACTGAGAGCGACGACGTCTACTGGTTGGAATCTCGCCCACGGGACAACGGCCGAATCTCGTTGATGCGTCTCGGAAACAACAATGTCCCGACCGAGGTGACGCCATCGTCCGCGAATGTCGGCAGCGTCTTGCACGGCTACGGTGGCAGCGCGTACGCGGTAGACGAATCGCGGATCTGGTACATCGACTCTTCAGATGGGCATATACGGCTGATCAGCGGGTCTGAGGTCCGGGTCATCGTGCGGCGGCGTAACGACCGCGAACATTACGGCGACCTGACAGCTTCCAGCGGCCGTCTATGGTGCGTCCGGGAGACCATCAGCGGCGATGAGCTGGTCGAGATTCGGACGGACGGTACGTCGCAGGTGCTGGCTCGCACGACTGGTTTCTTCGGATCTCCCCGCCCTACTGTGGGCGGGTTAGCGTGGCTGCGGTGGAACGCCGATCAAATGCCGTGGGACGGCAGCGAGCTAGTGGTCGCGCACTACAAGGGTCGTGAGCTTGGAGCGCCGACGCCGGTAGCCGGCAGCCCCCTTGAGTCAGTGACCCAGCCGTGCTGGGGAGCCGATGGCAGGTTGTGGTTCGTCTCCGATCGGACTGGCTGGTGGAACCTCTACGTCTGGGATGGGCAGCGCTCAGACCCGGTCTCCCCGATGGCTACCGACGTTGCTCCAGCCGAGTGGGAAGCCGGATACGCGAGCTATGCTCCCTTACCCGGCGGCGGCGTTGTCATGATCGCTTACGACGGTCCCCGTCATCAGCTTGTCGTCCAAGACGGCTCGGGACTGCGGCCGTTGGGCAGCTCATACACCTCTTACAAGCCCTATCTCGCGGTACGCAGGCAGCAAGTACTTGCGGTAGCAGCCTCGCCGCGTCAGCCACCGCAGGTCGTCACAATCGATCCGGGTCCTCGGGCGCACACCCGGGTACTGTCGCGGCCCGCACCCACCTCGACGA
This sequence comes from Rugosimonospora acidiphila, assembly GCF_039543385.1. Lineage (NCBI taxonomy): Bacteria > Bacillati > Actinomycetota > Actinomycetes > Micromonosporales > Micromonosporaceae > Rugosimonospora > Rugosimonospora acidiphila. Next base: position 45,017 of record NZ_BAABJQ010000045.1, on the reverse strand, counting down.
CCACTCCGTTGTCACAGCCTCAACTGGTCGAGGTGCACACGGTCTCGGACACGATGGTCAACGTGTTGCTGTATCCGCCGACGGGCGCTGCAGCAGAATGGCGCGCCCCGTTGGTGGTCCGGGCACACCCCGGGCCTACTGCGTCGATCAATACCCGGCTGGACTGGCACGTGCAGTTCCTGACGAGTAACGGGTTCGCCGTCGCGGACGTTGACTACCGCGGCAGCGCGGGATACGGGCGAGCTTTTCGGCGTAGCCTCTACGGCCACTGGGGCACTGCTGAGGTACAGGACTGCACCGCCGTCGCGCAGCACCTACTCGATACCGGCCGCATCCATCCAGGGCGGGCGTTCATCACCGGAGCCAGCGCCGGCGGCTACACGGCCCTTCACGCCGTGTCCGGTCCGTCAGTGTTTGCGGGAGCTGTTGCCCGCTCGGCGATAATCGACCCGACTCGGTGGCGACATACCGTACCTCGCTGGCAGCGGGCTCACGCGGCGGCGCTGCTCGGACCGGCGGGCGCGGTCGATCCACGGGCGGTCAACCGGCCGGTCCTACTGATACATGGAGCCGACGATCACATCGCGCCCATCGCCGACGTCGCCGCACTTGCCGCAGGGCTAGCAGAGCAAGGCCGATGGCATCAGCTGATGATCCTCGGTCGTACGGGACACCGCCTATCAGCTCAGGAAGAGGCAGCTCAAGCCCTTGAGGCGGAAGTCGATTTTTACCGCAGGGTCATCGCCGGCTGAGCACATCTCTGTTGAGTGCTCAGAGCGCCGCCGGGAGGGCGACTCGAATGTACTCGCCCAACTCCGCCACAGGCCGAGTTCCGTGAAAAGGGGTTAGGTCGGCGTATGTCTGAGCCACCCGCACAACCGCACGCGCCGATCCAGCACGTGCCGCCAGATCGGCTGCGGCGCGTCCTCGCGCGCACGCCTCCTCGACCCGGCCCGCAGCCGCCAGCGACGAGGCGAGCAAGGCGGTATCGATAGCGAGCCGGCGTACTCGTCCCGCACCAACACCGGCAACGGCCTGCTGGACTTCCCGCTGCGCGGTGTCGTGGCAGCCGAGGTCGAACATGCAGTGCGCCACCTCGTCGGCCAGATACGCCGGGGTCAGATAACGGATCCATGTCGGCTCTGCGGTTGGATCGCTGGCCGCAAGAAAGTCCTCGGCGGCGCGTAGCGCGTCGGCGCAGCTCGCCGAGTCGCCGAGGCGCGCGTTCGCTCGGGCAACGACCGCCCATAACGCTGCCCGTACCGCAAATGTTGCCTGGGCCGGTAGACCTTTGAGCGCGATCTGCGCCATCCGCAGGCCGCGGTCCGGATGCCCGCAGTGCAGAGCAAGATGACCGAGGCTGACCCCAAGCATATAAGCGCCGAATGCCCGCTCACCGGCCGCGGTAGTCAACACCAACGCCTGCAGATAGTGCCGCTGGGCCAGTCCAGCAGCACCACAATCGACGGCCTGGTAACCGGCCAGTTCATGGGCGCCGATCGCAACCAGGTAAATCTGGTCAGCGGTGTCGCCGTCCCTACATCCGGCCGCGAGTAGGGATCGAATGATGTTGTCGAGAAAGCCCGCGACCAGAGGCCCCACAGCTTTCGCCCCAAACCCGTGGTCCAGCTCGCGTAGCGCGCTCAACTGTCGAGCAGCTGCCTCGACCTCCCCGGGATCCACGCGATGTGAGCCGGCAGTGACGGTCAACCGCTGACAACGCTCACCGCACAGCCAGTCCAACGCCCGGCGGTCTAGCATCGCTGGCTGAAACGGCATATGAGGTCCTGGCGGCGGGCCGATTTGCGTCGCAATAACAGGCGCCATCAGTTCCAGACCCGGCGACGCCCGTCGCGGCAAGGGCCGGTCGGCGGACGTTCCGTGGAGGATCGCCGATAGAGTGCTATCTCCATTGTCGGAATGTTCAAATGGCGAGTCGGACTGTTCGGCGACGACGGACGGATCGACTTCACGCTCGCGCCGGTTGATGTAGAAGCCAAGCTGGACGTCGGTCTGTGCTTTGAGTACGTCACGGAACGCTTCCCGGCGACGTTGGCTGGGCCAGCGAGTGATCCCTCGCTCATACTTGCCGATGTCGTTGCCGTCGAGACGTTCCTGTACACCGTGTGTCCGCCACAAATAAGCGTTGAGTTCTTCGGCTAGCTCCTGTCGGGACATCGGCCTACCCGATCCCGACGGAGACAGCAGGGCGCGCCGAGCGGCGCGCAGCCGCGCGTTACGCGGTGACTCCGGACGCCCGCTCATGGCCCGGCCAGCCTTCCTCGTCCCGTTCGTCTCGCACGACCAGCCCAAGCCGTCGACACTGAAAACGATGCGGCCAGGATGCCACCCGGGCCCAACGGGTACAAGCCAGCACGCCGATTCTCGACACCAGGGCGCGGCCGAGCAAGGAACACGCCACGGGACCAGTACGTAGGTGAACGACTTCCGAGTTGTCCCACGAGCTAAGGACTTGGCGCTCCGTGTTGGCTCTGACATAGCTATGGCTGCGCTCTTGAGGCGCGAGCCCAGATCCTGTGGGGGATCGCCAACGGTCTCGCCAGACTCCTCTGAACCTCAAACGCTGTCTCCAAACTGCTCTCGCCTAATTCTCCCCCTAAATTTCCCTGCAACGCGCCCTCCCGTGTATGCCGACTGTCCTTGATCGTGAACGCACGGCGTACCAGGCGGCGCTTCGGTCGCTCCGGGCGTGCGGTCCGGCGCAGGTGCCTCACCATCCAGCGGTGCACGCCGCGAAAGGCATATAGAGAGCTCGGGGAGGGTTGATGGCTGACGGGCTTCCACCACGGATATGGTGGCCTGGGGACGCGTTCGTAGGCGCCAATGGCGGCCACGGTGGCCGTGCGAGAGGACCCTCGCGTGCCGGACCTGATACTGCTGGACGTGCAGTATCAGGTGCCGCTTCGACCGGCGCAACGGTAACCAAGCCGCTCGGGGCTCAAGGGCGAAAGCCTTATCCGCAGTGCTCCGCTAACCCACCTTCGGTCTCTCTCGGGGTGCCCATCAAGATGTGGCTACCAGCAGAGGCGGAAGCCTGCGCCGATCCGAGGCCGACCTGCTGCAGCGCTTTAAGCCTGCCCAGCAGGCGGCGGTCCGTTTCGCGGAGGTGCCGTCGATGGTTTGGGTGAACGATGTCCGGGGCTGGCCACCTCGGCTGTGGCTCGCTGACGACTTTTGGCTGATCGCGCACCACGACTCCACCGGCCGCCCGAGGCTTGGGCCGGTGGCTCTGCAGCTGGGCGCGGCTGGCGCGCTGTTGGGCGAGCTGGTGCTGTCCAAGCGCATTGTGGTGGCTGGGGGCCAGGTCCGGGTCGTGGCGCCCGCCGTGCCGTCGGACGCGGTCGCCTGCCGCATCGTTGACCAGTTGCTCACCGAGCCTGAGCACGAGTTGCGGACCTGGCTACGACATCTGAGTCACGACGCGGACCGGACTGTTGCCGCGCGGCTGGTACGGGCTGGCTTGGTCGTCAAGGGCGGCGATCGACGCCTGTTCCGGACCGCGGCGGCTTACAGGCCGGTGGACTCGTCGTACGCGTTCTGGCGCTCGGTGCGCCTCAAGCATCTACTGGCGGACGGTCGGGGACAACCCGACTGGTCAGACGTCCTGTTGGCGGGGCTGATCCACGCGGCCGGCCTGTTCCGGGCCGTGCTGTGGGAGGACGCGCCAGCCGCGACCGTTCACCTGCGCAGCTGTCTGGCCCGGGCGGACCCGTCGGTGCGGGAACTCATCGCGCAGGTCGGGACGCTCGTCGGTGACGCGGTACTCGCCGCCCGCGGCTAAACCATCAAGCACCCATCCACGGCCACGCGCCGCCGTTCTTCATCCCTCAAGACTTTTCCCTGGGAGTGTCCATGTCTGCTTCACGATCGGGTACCCGGCCGAGCCGTGTGTCCACCACTCTGGCCGGCGACCGGCTCAATTTCCCCCACGTGGTCGGCTTCGTGATCACCGCGGCGGCGCCGCTGACCGTGGTCGCCGGCGTCGTGTCCACCGGCTGGGCCGTCACCAACATTCAGGGGAGCCCCCTGGCCTTCCTGATCGTCGCGGTCGCCCTCGCCCTGTTCTGCGTCGGCTACCTCGCGGTGGCCCGCCGGGTCCGCAACGCTGGCGCGTTCTCCGCCTACATCGCCCGCGGCCTGGGTAAACCCCTCGGCGTGGCGGGCTCGTTCGTCGCGGTCGCCGCCTACGGGATGATGCAGACCGCGACCTACGGGGCGATCGGCCCCACCGCTGCGGCCCTCATCCACGACAAGACCGGCCTGTCGCTGCCGTGGTGGCTGACCGCCCTGGCCGCCTGGATGCTGGTCGCCGTGATGGGCATCACCCGGGTCGAGGTCACCAGTCGGGTCCTAGCCGTCGCCCTGGTCGCCGAAGTCCTCCTGGTCGTGGCTTACGACCTGGTCGACCTGGCCCATCCCGCACAAGGGCGGCTTACCTTTACCACTCTGGCCCCGCACAGCTTGACCGGTGGCGGCCTCGGCGTGGCCCTGGCGATCGCGGTCACCGGGTTCATCGGCTTCGAAGCCGCCGCCGTGTTCTCCGAAGAATCTCGCAATCCGAACTGGACCGTGCCTGTGGCCACGTACCTGTCCCTGACCATGATGGCGCTGCTCTACGCCGGATCGGCCTGGGCCATGTCCGTCACCATCGGCCCTACCCATCTGCACGCCGCCGCGCAGACCCAGGGCACCAACCTGCCGTTCAGCATCGTCGCCGCGCGTCTGGGCGGCACACTGGTCATCGACCTCGGCCAGGTGCTGTTCCTGACCTCGCTGCTGGCCGCCGCCTTGTCCTACCACAGCACCGTGGCCCGCTACCTGTTCGCTCTCGGCCGGGAACGGGTACTTCCCGAACTGCTGGGCCGCACCGGCGTGCGCACCATGGCCCCCACCTACGCCTCCCTCACCCAAACCACCGTCGGGCTCGCGGTCATCAGCGCCTACGCGATCAGCGGCGCCGACCCGGTCGTCACCCTGTTCTACTGGTTCGGCACGATCGGCGGGTTCGGGGTCCTACTCCTGATCACCGGCACCTCGCTGGCGATCATCCAGTTCCTGCACCGCCGCCCCCTCGGCGAAACCGTCTGGCAGCGCGTCATCGCTCCCAGCCTTGCCTGCGCCGGATTGCTGACCATCGTGTGGCTGATCAGTCGCAACCTGGCCGGCCTACTCGGCGTACCCGCCGACTCCCCGCTGCGCTACGCGTTCCCCGCCGGATTCGCCCTCCTCGCTGTCGCCGGCGTGACCTGGGCACTGGTCCTGCGCCGCACCCGCCCACCCATCTACGCCGCGATCGGCCTGGGCACCCTCGCCTACGGCCTGCCCACCGACTACACCTCACCCACCCTCGCCAGCAGGAGCAGTCACCAATGACCACACAGGTCCGCACCGCCAGCGCCACCGACGCCGCGACCATCGCCTACGTCGTCGCGACCGCCTTCCACCCCCTGGACGTCACCCGGTGGCTGATCCCCGACCCGCAGGAACGCGCCAACCGGTTCCCCCACTACGCCCGCATCCTCATCGACCACGCCTTCGAACACGGCACCATCCACATCACCACCGACCTCAACGCCGTCGCGGTCTGGCTGCCCCACCCGCTGCCCGACCCACCCAGCTACGCCACCAAGCTCGCCTACGCCTGCGGCGTCTGGACCCCGCGCTTCCAGCTCCTCGACCAAGCCATGCACCACGCTCACCCCCAGGACCTGGGCCCGCACGACTACCTCGCGTTCCTCGCCGTCATGCCGCAATACCAGGGACAGGGCTGCGGAGCCGCGCTGCTGGATCACCACCACAACTACCTCGACGAACACGGTCGGGCCGCCTACCTGGAGGCCAGCAACACCCACAGCCGCAAGCTGTACACCCACCACGGCTATACCGACTGCGCCCCACCACTGGACCTGCACTACCAGGGCGAGCCCATGTACCCCATGTGGCGACAACCCCCAACACCCGGCAACAACCGTCTCGCCTGACACCGACACCGTCCGACGATCCCGGCAGGGGCCGCTCGCCCCCGACAGCGGGCGGCCCGACCCCTGCCGCCGCGACCCTCAGGGAGCGGATCGGAGAGTCGGCGCCGGCACGAAGACCCAGGCGCGCCGGGGCCCCGGCAACGGGAACCCGGGGGCCACCACAACCCGACGAGTACGTTGTCGTCTACGGGCCGGACCACCAGGAGGGGCAACCGTCCATGAACCCACGCGTGTCATGGCACGACATGCCGACCGGGCTCCAGGAACGCATCGAAGCCGAAGCTGGCCCATTCATCCGCGCGGAACAAGTCGGCATTGGGCACAACTGCCTGATCGGCATGGTCCTGCACACCACGTCCAGGACCCTGTTCCTCAAGGGAGTACCCGCCGACCACACCCGGGCTGTGTGGACCCAGGCGAACGAGGCCGCGATCAACCGCCATGTTCAACCCGTCACCGCCCCGCTGGCCTTCCACGTCCAGACCGACGGGTGGGACGTCCTGGGATTCCATTACCTCGCTGGCCACCGGCACGCCGACCTCACACCCGGATCCCCGGACCTCCTGTTCGTCAGCACAGCCCTCCACAACCTCGCCACCCTGCCGGCACCTGAGGACGTGCCGCTGCGCACGATCGAGGACCGGTGGGCCGAATACGTCGGCCACGACGCGTCGCTACTGGCCGGGTCGTCGATCGCGCACACCGACGTGCACCGCCACAACATCATGATCGGCGACACCGCGAAACTGATCGACTGGGCGTGGCCCACGCTCGCCGCGCCCTGGGTCGACACCGCCTGCCTCGGCTTGCAACTCATCCACGCCGGCCACCACCCGAAAGGCGCCGAACGCTGGTGCCAGCAACTACCCGCGTACGCGGCAGCCAGCGAGGATGCCGTGTCCACGTTCGTCCGCGCCGTGCACGCGATGTGGCACGAAATCAGTACGGCGGACCCCCAACCCTGGAAGCGGGAAATCGCCGAGGCAAGCGAGCGCTGGGCACAGTACCGAGGGCTCTAGCACAAACCTAATTGTTCTAGACAGCAGTCCGTCACGGCGTGCGCCCGGACAAGCGGGCGGGATGTCAGCCTGCGCGAAGCCGGGACCCGAGCGACATCAGGACGGCGGACACCCTTACCTCCCGCGACTTTCCAGCGCGACAAGACCGACCTCAACGCGACCTGAGGCCAGCCACGGCATTCATGCCGCGCTGACGCCCCAACCCCAATTCGACCCCAGACCGCGGACCCACGCCCAGCGAGGCTGCCGTTCACGCCGGACTCGCCGACATCCAGCAGGCCATCCATGCACATTACCGACCACGGCCCGACCCGTAAACCCGCCACCAGCGCCCGGATCTACGACTCCTACCTCGGCGGCGTCCACAACTTCCCCGCAGACCGGCATACCGCCGACACGATCAGCACCTATCTGCCCCGTGCGGCGAACGCGGCCCGCGCCAACCGGGCGTTCGTCCGCCACGCCGTCCGGGACATCCTGGGCGCCGGCGTGCGCCAATTCCTGGACATCGGCGCCGGCATACCCACCCCCGACCACAACGTGCACGACCTCGCCCGCACCACCGCCCCCGACACCCGCGTCGTCTACGTCGACAGCGACTCGTCCACCGTCGCGGAACTCCTCGAACGACTCAGTGACCCCGAACACGCCGACGCGATCCGCAGCGACCTGCGCACCCCACAGACCATCCTGACCCACCGCACCGTCCGCCGAATGATCGACTTCACCGAACCCGTCGGACTCCTACTCGCCGCGGTACTGCACTACCTACCCGACACCGACCAGGCCCACCACGCCGTCGCTTATCTCACCGAAGCTTTACCCGTCGGCAGCTACGTGGTCATCTCCCATCCAGCCGCGGAAACCTACCCGCCCCAATCACCGCAGTACACCGCCGCTATGCGCACCTACCAGCAGTACACCGGCCACCATCCCACGCCCCGCGACCACGACACCGTGCAGAAGTTCTTCGCCGGCCTGCAACTACTCGATCCTGGCCTGGTCGACGCTCACCACTGGCACACCCCACCCGCCCCACAACCCGCAGAACCGACAGCGGAAAGCGGAGTGTGGGTCGGTGTTGGCGCGAAGACCTGAGAAGCCCGAAACCCGTCTCGGAAGGCCACCACGACCACCCGACAGGCTGACCACCTCGACGCGCCAAAAATCGCGCCGCCGGGAAGTGGGGGGACCGGCCCGGCAAGCGTCGGGTAATCTAAGGCGGCGCGGGCCGCTAGCTCAATGGTAGAGCAGCAGACTTTTAATCTGCGGGTTCAGGGTTCGAGCCCCTGGCGGCCCACCTCTGAGCAGGCTATATAGCTATTGGATGATATATGTTTTGCCCGCTTCGGGCGATATCGGAGGAGCGGCCACCGAGCGCCTAGGGCGTGGCAAGCCGTCGCGCCCCACTTCAGCGCGATAAGGGCCGGTCGCGACCCGCGCCGTTGCTAGAGGCATTCCAGCGCGATCCACTTTTCCACAGGCACGGCCGGCGTTATCCACAGGCTTAGGGTGTGACCTGGACAAGGTGGCGTGCGCGGGGCAGGGTGAGCGATGTCGTCGGCGCGGCCACTCCGAGCCCGACCGGCCACGCCCGTGGGAGGTGGGGTCGAGTTAGCAGCAGCGCCACCGGCGACCGTCTGCCGGCCCATCCTAGGCACTGGGCCGGAATGGACGTCCATGCTTGCGGGCGGACTTCGAGGGGGAATTCGGCCAGCCACTGCACGCCCCAGCTGACTGGATGGGAGTGGGAGGAGGCCGTCGCAGGATCATGTCCAGTCGTGAGGTGTAGCAACAGTGGTTCGGGGTTCCACGACGAGCCGAAGCCAGCGCGTGATCGTGAAACCCCTCCACAGGCCAAGCAAGAACCGGCTCGCGTACTCCACTCTGATCCGGACCTGCGAGTCCGGCTGCGCCTCGAACTCCACCGGACGGCTAAGGGTCGCCGCGACGCCAGCCCGAGCCGTGTGAACCCCGGGACGAACCAAGACGCTGACTCCCTGTCCACGGCGCACTTTAACGGTGGGAACACCGTCGAGCTTGATGAAGTACGCACGTTGCTGGTACCACCGACCACGCCGACGATAGAAAACGACCCACCCGTGAGCAGCCCGCTCTCCGCTCTCATCCCAGCCCGCCACGCCGTCGATGGTTGCAGACCGGTGACGGGACGGGGCTCGCAGGTCCAGAGCTGCCGACTGAAACGCGTTGGTCAATTGGCCGGCATTTTCCGCCACTGGTCGATGGCCGTGTTCGCGGTAATCCTGGCGACGTAGCGCGAAGCATCGGGCTCGCAGTCGTATTCTTGCCGGACGCTGGGGCCCTCAGCCCCGCCTTCCCGGGCCTCGACCCAGAAGTGGCCAGTGGTGTCGTCCTCGTTGAGGAAGACGTCTCGGCGGGCGAGCCGTCCCCATTTGCCGTTCCACCAGTGTTGTCGTCGCCGTTCCACGCTCAACAGGATCGTACAAGCGTTCTAACTGGTCAAGCGGAGGAGGGGTGCGTCACCGGGCGACGATCTGCATGTCCCCAAGCCGGCCGTGGCCGGCCCACCGCGAAGGTCCGGTTTAACCGCGCCACCCCGTCCTCTGATGGGAAGAGTCGCGGGGCGGGCGGCGGCGTGCCCCGCCTTCCCGCCCTGCGGCTGTTGCCGTTCGGCCGTCAGCTGGCGCGGCGTCGGGTGCGGGGTATGAGTGCGGCGGCGGCCTCGGCTTTGGCCCGTTCGGTCTCCAACTCCTGGATGACGGAGGTGTAGGTGTCGGCGGTGATGGAGATGGAGGAGTGGCCGAGGGTCTCCTGGATGTCCTTCATGTCGGCACCGGCGGCCTTGAGGTAGCTTGCGGCGCAGTGTCGCAGGTCATGCAGTCGGATGGGTGGGAGGCCGGCGTCGGCGACGAGGTGTTCGAAGCGTTCGCTGACCAGTTCGGGGTGCCAGGAATGGCCGTCGGGCTTGACGAAGAACAGGCCGGCGCCGGGCCAGTCGGGTCCGCTGACGAGTTGCCAGCGGGCTCGGCGGGCGTGGTGGGCGCGCAGTGCGGTCAGGGTGGATGTGTCGAGGGTGATGGTGCGGTCACCGGCCTCGCTCTTGACCCGTTTCGTAACAGGCGCGTAGCCGAGGGTCGTGATCTGCTGTGAGATCACGGCGATGCCGGTGTCGAGGTCGACGTCTGCGTCGCGCAGCCCGACGGCTTCACCGCGGCGCAGCCCGCGGTGAAGGATCAGCGCGTACAGGGGGTAGAGCATGATGTCGTGCGTTTCGGCGTAGTCGAGGAACTGACCGGCTTGTTGTGGCGTCCAGACCATGACGGGGCTGGGACGCGCCCCGGTGGCCTTCCACGCGGCGACGGCGGCGGCGGTCCAGACTCTGGCCTTCGGGCGTTTCCCGGATGGGAGCTCGACGTGGGCGGCGGGGTTGAACTCGATGAGCCGGTGCGCGCGGATCGCGTCGTTGAGAGCTTTGCGCAGGGTGGCGCGGATGCGGTGCATCGTCGCCCCAGATACGAGCCGGGCGCCTTTGACGCTGTCCCGGATCTGTTTGTCGTCGCTTTGGCGGGCCAGTTCGACCTCGGTGGTGCGCTCGGCGATGGCGTCGAACATGTCCTGCACGTGTCCGATCCTGAGTTGGTCGATCGGAACATGCCCGAGGTGCGGGACGAGGTAGTTGCGAATGTGACCTTCGTAGAGCCGCAGCGTGGTGGTCTCGATCTTGCGGCTGCGGTGCCACTGCCAGAGGTAGTCGGCCAGTGGCATCGCCCTGCTGGCGGACACGCCGGCGCGGACGCGGCGGGCGACGAGGTCCCGGTCGGGTAGGGGTTGGCCGCGTTTGAGGGCGGCGAGCAGGTCGGCGATCTGGACTTCGACGCTGTGCTCGCCAGCGGCCAGGGCCAGCAGTGATCGGGCGGTGCCGAGGTCGTTGGCCGCGTCGTCGCGGGTGTCGAAGCTGGAGCGGCGCAGTTGACGGCGGCCGCCGTCGGCCTTTTGCGGGAGTTCGATCTGGTAGGCCCACCGGCCGTGAGTGGGGCTCCATCCGCCGCCGGGGCGGTGTAGCTTCGGGCACTTGCCGCGTAGTTTGCGGCCCAGCTCGTTGTGGCACGAACAGATTTTGAAGATGGATCCTTCCGCCACGAAACGGGTCTCCTTGGTCTAGGTGGTATCGGGTGCGGCCATGTCGGGCCTGCTGTTTTCGTGGGGTCGATCGACGCGTGACTCGCCCGCGTCGATCAAGTCGCCGGTCGGACTGGTGGGCAGGTGCAGGGCGGCCAGGATCGCCGCGACGGGGATGCGGTAGCGACTGCCGAACCGCAGCACCGGCACGGGGAATTGGTCTGTCTTGATCAGGTCGTACGCGACCGAGCGGGACAGGCCGAAGATCGCTGCGGCGATCGGCACGGTGGTGACGGTGCCGAGCGCCTGGATCCGTTCGGCGGTCCACGACGCGGTGCGCGAGGATGGGATGGGTGGCGAGGCTGGGTTGGACGGGTACGGCGGGGCGGTGGTCATCGTGTCGCGCCTTCCTCGGGTTCACGGCGGTGCGGTGGTCAGCGGGTCTGTGGGCACGGTGGCGGGTTGGCGTTGACTTCGGCGAGCCAGCGCAGCAGGTGGGGGAGGTTGCGGGTAGGGCCGTAGGCCAGGTAGGTGCCGTAGACGGAATCGCAGCCGACTGCGGCGGGGCGCAGCCGGCGCAGGCTGTTGACTCGGCTTCTGGGAGCAGTAGCCGCGTCCACCGACCTTCGTGTTGCGGATGTGCCATCACTGATCTGCACGGTCAGTAGAAGATCGGGCCGCGGCCCTCGGCACGTTGGTGACGGTGCCGAGGGCACGGATTCCCTCGACGACGAGGCCGTATCGGGCGGTCAGCCTCTCGCCACGACGGTGGTGACGGAATCAGTGGAGGCGTTTAGTGGCAGCGGGTTCGGTGCCTGCTTCGTGGTGGGTGGTTGCACCGCCGCCGCTGGCCTGACCCTGCTGGCCCGCGACTGGGTCCACCACGGCGCCGGCCGGCCCGAGGTGCTGGCCTGCATCGCGACCGGCGCCCTGACCAGCGCCGCCCTCGCCGGCTCACGCGTCGCCCTGGCCTCCGCCACCGCGTTCCTGCTTTCCGAACTGGCCGACCTAATCGTCTACCAGCGGCTGCGGCGCAGGGGCTGGATTTGGCCCGGCGGGAATGGGTGTGTCGGCGAGCCGCTTCCGCACCCCGGCCCCCAGGCTCAAGATTCTCGGCGTGGAATCGGTCACGCGACCGCCTCGCCCCCGCCTGCGATGTGGGGTTGAGCCTTGATGAACACGAGGACGTCCTCGTGGGTGATCAGGTGCATCGGGGTGCCGGCGGCGCGGGCCCTACGGACCTGCTGCAGTTGGAAGAAGGACGGTCGGGCCACGAGTCCGCCGTCGCGGACCGCGGCCAGTAGCGCCACGCAGCGGTCTACCGGTGTCAGGCCGGCCCGTAGCCCGGCGCGGATGACCGCGGATGGGAGGTCGACCAGCTCACCGTGCTTGCGCCATGGGCGGGCGGTGACCACGACCACGCCGCCGGGGCGCAGCAGCGTCGCGCAGCCGGTGAGGATCTGGGCGAATCCGTCGGTCAGGCCGGTGAGGTCCCGGTAGGCGAGGTTGCCCTTGTCGGTGCCGTCGTTGTAGGTGTTGTCGAACTTCGCGACTCCGTCGCTGCCGGGTCGGACCAGGCCGTGCACGGTTGGCCCGTACGGCGGGGACGTGACGACCAGCGCGGCTTGGCCGGCCAGGGCGGCGGGCACCAGTGACAGGATGCTGGTGGCGTCGCCGCGGATCACGGCGGCGCGACCGGTCGCTCCTTGGGCGTGGGCGTGGGCGACGTTGGCGTCGGCGATGTCCGACCAGCGGGACTCGTACTCCACCCCGAGTGCGTCGCGACCGAGGTGGACGGCCTCGACCAGGGTAGTGCCGATTCCGCACATGGGGTCCAGCACCAGGTCCCCGGGTTGGGTGTAGGCGGTGATGGCGTGCGCGGCGATTGCCGGGAGCATGCGCGCCGGGTGCTGCACGGACTCGCGTACGTAGCGTCCCTTGCGTTGGACCGGGCCGGTCGCCTGAGCGGTCGCCCACACCGACAGGACTTGGGGACCGGGGACACCGGGTAAGTGTCCCACCGGGAGATCGAAGCTCCCGTCGCGCGGCGGGTCGTCGGGTTGGTCCGCCGCGGCGGTGGTGCGGCGCTTAGCCACGGCGACCACCACTCTTGGGGTCGGACCGGCGGGGCGGCACCGCACGCTGTGCCTGGCTGAAGACCAGCAGGTCCGCGTGTACCCGCAGGTGCGCCAGCTGCCACTGGTCGGCGGTGGTGCGGGCGAGGGCGAGCAGTTCCTCGTCGGTGACGTGGTAGACGAACGCGTCGGCGTCGGTGTCGGCGGTGACGGCGACGATGTGCTGCAGGTAGCCCAGCCCGACGCCGGCCGCGGCGTGGACCACGTCGGAGAAGTCCTGCGGGGTGGCGGTGGCGGGGCTGGTGACAACGAGGATTAAGCAGCCGCCGGGGCGCAGCAGCGCGGCGCAGGTGGTCAGCAGCCACGCCAGCCGAACCCGGTTGGTCGCGGTGCCCTCGTGCAGCGGCCAGCCCGCGACGACGAGGCTGGTTGCCCGCTGCAGCGATTCGCCCTCGGGCGCCTCGGCGTTCGGGCCGCCCGAGGGTGGCAGGTCCGGGTCGGTGAGGTCGTCGCCGAACCAGGCGCGCAATTCCGGCGGGTCGTCCCCGTCGTTGACGCTGTCGCTGGTAGCCGGGTCGGTGCGTGCGGGTGGGGTGGCGGGGCCGATGATGAGGCTGGAGGCGTCGGTGAACCACGCGGGGTGATGCTGGCGGGGACCGGCCGCGCAAGAGGGCGTGAGGGCGTGGTCGCGGGTGAGGTCGACGACGGCTTCGCCGGGGCGGCTGTACGCGGCGATCAGGCGCGCCGCGAGCCGGGCGCCGATGCTGCGGCCAGGGTCGGCCGGGGTGCGGGCGGTGCGCCAGACCGTGAGGGGTACCGGCGGATCGCCGGCGACCAGGTCGGTCTGGGTCGGGTCCCCACCGGCGCTGTCGCTGGTGTCGTCGTTGTCGGGAGTGCTGTGCTGCGGCGTGTATTCGGCCATGTGGTGTCGGCTCCGCGCCGCGCCGTGGTGCGCTGACATTCTCAAACCGGGTTCTGTCGGCCGTGGCGAACACCTGCCGACCTCACACCGCGCTGACAGCGGCACCGCCTGTCCACACAGTCCCGGTTCCAGACGCTTGAACACGAGTGGCCCGTTTCGGTGTCGGCTGGAGCGGGGTCAGCGTGGTGCGGCCGTCGCGGCACTGGACCGCCGTTCGCTGTCGGACACGCGATGTCACACGCGCGAACACGGCGACGGTCCTCGTCAATGACATCAGCCATGTCACGCCGGGTCGGGGGATCGGGCCGTGACATCCCGGCCGGCATCCATGACTGGTCGTGGTGATCTGCCGGTGCCAGTGGCGTGTTATCTCGGTGTCCACGCCTGCCGATCTGCGCTGTCAGTAATCCGTGAGCCAGCCGTGGCGCAATTCCGGTCGTGCGCGCCGGCCATGCCACGCCGGCGTGTCATCGACATTTCGCCTCTGACATGGGAGTTCGTGAGATGACCGCGAAGGACTGGCCCGACTCGCCCCTGGACGCCGTGGACGCCGCGTTCGCTGCGCTGACCAACGGCCCGCAGCCGCTGTCGCTCAACCTCGACCAGGTGCTCGACGCCGTCGGTGATGACGACGGCCTACCCGGTGGTGTCATCGCCTTGCCGGCGCTGCGGCAGTGGCTGCTGGCACACCCCCGCGCCTACTCCGTGCGGGACGCCGTGTGGCGGGAGCTGATCCGCCGGGCCCGCCTGGACGGGCCCGGCTGGGTCATCGCCGCCACGGCGATGGCCATGCCGGCGCTGCGCCGGTACGCCGGACAGCTGCGCGCCGGCTGGGCCTGCGATCCACACGACCTGGACGCAGAAATCCTCACTGGCTTCCTGGCCGCGCTACGCGACCGGGTCGATCTGGCCCGGCCCGCACCGTACGCGGCGATATGCAGGGCCGCGTGGCGCGCCGGCTTCGAGCTGCGCCAGCGCGACGGCGCCGAAGCCATCCCGGTGGACAACCTCGAACACGTCACCGGCCCCCGCACCCCGAAGCGGCCCTACGGGCACCCGGACCTGCTGGTCCGCCGAGCCGTGGAACTGGGCATCATCGACCCCAGCGACGAGCAGCCCTACATCGACCTGCGGCTGGGCCGCCGCGCGATCGAACCCATCGCCGCCCGCCTCGGCATCGAGATCGACACGCTGCGGCGGCGGATCGAGCGCATCGACACCCGCATCGCCGACGCCCTCGCCGACGGGCTGCTCACCGAGGTCACCTCGCCCCGCCTGCAGGAGGACCTCGCCCGGGCGGCCCAGCGCCGCGAACGCATCCGCGCCAGCCGACGCGGCCCTGCCCGCGCCGTGCAGATGCCGCGGAGCGAACTCGCGGCCGCCTGACCGCAGCGCCCGGACGCCGCAGTACGGCGACGCGGGTCCGACCACGGGTCGGGCCCGCGTTCGTCTGCGGCCCCGTCACCGCGATGTGCCGCCCGCCGCCGCGGCGCCCGCACCATGGCCGACCCCAACGTTCGCAGGGTTGGTTGAGGTGCTGGGGTTAGGGTGCGGTGTCGAGGGCGCGGCGGTTGATGACGCTCGGGAGGCATCAGGTGGGTGAGCGAGCGACGGCTGAACGTCTCTTGCTGGTGTCACGGATCGGCCAGTGGTTCCATCTGCGCCGGCCCGTACTCGTCGACCGGGGACAGTCGTACTGGATTGATCGTCAGACCGATGAGCTTTGCGTGGACCGAGGCGATGGCCAGGTAACGCGGCACGCTGGGTGGATGTGTCGGTAACGAGTCGGCGGTGCCGGCCGGTGTCACCCAACCTGGCCAACGTTCGGGGCCAGGTCGCCGGGCCGTGCAGCGGCACAGGGATCTCACCAGAGAGGTACTGAGTCTTTGCCCTGCGTGGGAAGCTGGTCTTATGGACTCCGCCCGCGCGGGGCGACGGCCTCGTCTCACGTCGCCTCAGCTGCTGATCGCTGCCGGTGTAGCGCTCGCCGTGCTCGCTGTAGCGGTGACTAGCTACCCGCGGCTGGTCGCCTCCGGTGCGAACGGCCGGGTTATCGAAACAGTGGGCATCGCAGGTTACATCGGTTTAGCCGGAATCGTACTCCTGCCACTCGCGGCGATCGTTCGGCGGCTTGTCCGATAGGCGTCCGAACCGTCTCCCGGCCAGCGCCGTCGATCTGGCAGCTGTCAGATACCGGCAGCGACCGCCCTCACCATCACCCAGCCCCCGGTGACGACCGTGAGTGCCTGTTGACCCGCGCTGTCAGGAATCCCGAGGCGGTGTGAGAGTTTGCGAGACGGGCAGGTGTTCGCCACCGCTCACCGACGCCGGTTTGAGGATGCGGAACTCCTCCCTCGCCGAATCGGGTGGATGGATCCGCCTGCCGCCGGGCCGGGACAATGGCCGCGAAGGGGCCGGGCGCCTCGGGTGCCGCGCCACGTTGATGCGCTGACACTCATCGATCACCGCTAACCCGAACGGGAGGACGAGCTCCTCCCGAGGTTTGCCGCCGGTCTCGTCGTATGCCTGCCTTCCGTGCCCGGCGGTGGCCGCTAACCGTCGTATCCGACAATTCGCTCCGCCGCGCGTGTAGCGCGAGCGGGGCGGGAGGTGAACCATCCATGTCCCGCGCTGCGCGGGCACGTCTGCGTGCCCTGAACACCGCATTGTGCACGTCGCTGGCGGCCCGTCGGGTCGCCCGCGCCGTGGCGTACGCCGTGCCGGCTGTGCTGGCACTGGCCGTGCCCAGTGTCGCCTATGCCGATACCGGCGAGGCGGTCGTCGTGGCCGCCAACGATCTGCCCACGGTCGTCGCCAACCTGCAGGCGTGGGTAATGGGGATCCTCGCCGCGGTGGCGACCCTGTTCCTGGTTCTCGGGGGCGTCTTCCGGGTCACCGCCGGCGGTGACCCGTCCCAGGTGGACCGGGCCAACGGGTACTTCAAGAACGCGCTGATCGGCTACGGCCTGGCGGTGCTCGCCCCGATCCTGCTGGAAGTCGTCAAGGGCATCGTCGGGGGGTGACGAGTGATGCTCGATTGGTTCGATCCCGCGCATTGGTTCGACGCGATGATGAACTGGGCGTCGCAGAGCATCCTGACGGTCTTCGACGCGATCTTCGCGCTGATCGCCCAGACCATGCTGATCAGCCCGGACGTGACCGAACTGCCGCAGGTGCGGGCGCTGACCGCGAAATCAACCGTGGTGGTCGACACCGTGTTCGTGCTGGCCTTCGTCGCCGCCGGAGCCCTCACCATGGTCGCCGGTGGCAGCGAACGCTCCCGGTACACAGTCAAAGACCTGGTACCTCGCCTGGTGGTCGGGTTCATCGCCGCGCACTTCTCGCAGGTGTTGGCCCGCCAGGCCATCGGCGTGGCCAACGGACTGACCGGTGCGCTGAGTTCCGGGGACACCGACAAGGTCGGGGCGCTGACGGCGATCAGGGGACAGGTCGACGACGCCGCGGGCGGATCGGTGACGCCGATGCTGTTCGCGGTCCTCGTGGTGATCATCGCCGCGCTCGTCGCGTCCACGGTGCTGGGGATGCTGACCCGCTTCGCCGTGCTGCTGGTCCTGGCCTCGGTGGCGCCGCTGGCCCTGGGCTGTCACGCGCTGCCGCAGACCGAATCGGTCGCCCGCGTCTGGTGGCGGTCCTTCTGTGGCTGCCTGATCACCCCGGTCCTGCAGGCATTCACTCTGCAGGCCGGGCAGTGGATGTTGGAAGACCCCGCACATGTCCTGCCCGTGCTCGGCTTACCCAACGACCCGACCGGGTTGCTGAACCTGTTCATCATCATCGTGTTGCTGTTGACCACGGTGAAGATCCCCGGGCTGGTCCGCCGTTACGTCACCCAGGGCGCACGCGGCACCAACCCGCTCGGCGCGATGGTGCGGGTCATCATCGTTCAGCAGCTCACCCGTGGTTTCGGGCGTGCGGCGCAGGCGGTAGCGGCGGTGGCGCGATGACACCGGAAAGTCGTCACGGGGAGCCGCGGATACGGGCGCGGATGCCCGCCGACGTCGACGCCCCGGACAAGGTGCTCTACGGGCTGACGTTCCGGCAGTTGGCGATCCTCGCTGTGGCGGGCGTGGCGTTCTACGGCGCCTGGCACGCCCTGCACACGGTGGTACCCGTACCGGTGCTGGTCGGCGCCGCGATGCTCGCCGGCGGGCTGGTGTTCGCCGTGGCCGTGGGGCGCCGCGACGGCGTGCCGCTGGACCGCTGGTTACTGTTCGCGGTCCGGCACGCCCGGGCACCGCAGGCGCTGACGACTACGGACACCACCGCCGTCCTCCCGGACTGGGTCCAGGCACCGTCGGCGGTGACGCTGCCGGCGCCACTCGCGCTGCCCGCCGACGCGATCGCCGCCGACGGGCAGATCACGCTGGCCGGCAGCCGGGCGGCGGTGGTCGCCGCGACCAGCGTGAACCTGGCGCTGCGGACCGCGGACGAGCAGGCCGCGCTGGTCGACACGTTCGGCCGGTGGCTCAACAGCCTGTCCACCCCGACGCAGATCGTGGTGTCCGCGCAGCCGGTCGACCTGCACTCCCACGCCCGTGGCCTGGCCCACACCGCGGACCGGCTGCCGCATCCGGCCCTGGCGGCGGCGTGCACGGACCACGCCGGGTTCCTCGACGAGCTCGCGCAGCGCCGGGACCCGCTGCGCCGGCAGGTCCTCATCGTCACCCGGACCGGTCCCGGTGAGCGCGGCGAGCACGTCGCCCGCCGACGGGCCGAGAACATCGCCCGGTCGCTGTCCGGGCTGGGGGTGAGTACCCGCGCGCTGGACGCCCCCGCGGTCACCGCGGCGATCGCCGCCGCCGCGGACCCCTACCGGGCCGCCCGCCCCGGTGGGCTGGCCGCCCCCGACACCGTCATCACCGGTTCCGTTACCCACCCCAGCGCCCCGGGAAGGAAGCCCTGAGATGAAAGCTCGATGGCGTCGTGCGGACAGTTCTGGTGGTGGCCGCAAGCCCTCAAGGTTGACGGCCACCGTCGCCCCGGCCTCGGTCGAGGTCACCCCCCGATACTTGCGGGTCGGAGACGGCTACGCCGCGACCCTCGTCGTCACCGGCTACCCGGCCGAGGTCGGCCCGGCCTGGCTGGACCCGCTGCTGTCCTGGCCCGGCCGCCTGGACCTGGCCCTGCACATCGACCCGATCCCGGCACCGACCGCGGCGGCGCGGCTGCGTACCCAGCGGGCCCGGTTCGAGTCCTCGCGCCGCGCGGACGCGGACAAAGGCAGGCTGTCCGACCCGTCCGTGGAGGCCGCCGCCGACGACGCCGCCGACCTCGCCCAGCGGCTGGCCCGTGGCGCGGCGAAACTGTTCCGCGTCGGCCTGTACCTGACCGTGCACGCCCGCACCGAGGACGAACTCGCCGAGGCCTGCGCGCAGGTGAAAGCCGCCGCGGCCTCGACGCTGATCGAGGTGGCGCCAGCGACCTGGCGCCACCTGCCCGGGTGGGCCACCACCCTGCCGCTGGGCACCGACGCGCTGCAGATGCGCCGGACCATGGACACCCAGGCCCTGGCGGCCGCGTTCCCGCTCGCCTCACCCGACCTGCCCGCCCCACTGCCCGGCGAGCCAGCCGCAGCCGGGGGAGTGCTGTATGGCATCAACCCGGACAGCTCCGGAGTGGTGTGGTGGGACCGGTGGGCGCAAGAGAACTACAACAGCGTCGTGCTGGCCCGCTCCGGGGCCGGCAAGTCGTACTTCGTGAAACTCGACGTGCTGCGCAACCTGTATCAGGGCGTCCACGTGTCCGTCATCGACCCCGAAGACGAATACCTGCGCCTCGCCAACGCAGTCGGCGGCACGATCGTGCGGCTCGGCGCCCACAGCGTAAAGATCAACCCCCTGGACCTACCCGTCGGTGACACCCGTCCCGACGTGCTGACCCGCCGCGGACTGTTCCTCCACACCCTCGTCTCGGTCCTGCTCGGGCAGCAGCCACCGCCGGGCGAACGCGCCGCCCTGGACCGGGCCATCCTCGCCGTCTACCGCCACTCCGGCATCACCCCCGACCCCGCCACCCACCACCGCCCCGCACCGCTACTCAAAGACCTGACCACCACCCTGCAACGCGACGACGATCCCGCCGCCGCGCAACTGGCCGCCCGGCTGACTCCCTGGGTCGACGGCAGCTTCAAATCCCTGTTCGACGCGCCGAGCACGACCCGTCCGGACGGGCACCTGGTGGTGTGGTCACTGCGGCAACTACCCGATGAACTGCGCACCGTCGGCACTTTGCTTGCCCTCGACTCGATCTGGCGGGCCGTGGACGCCCCCAGCCGGCCCGCGATCCGCCGCCTCGTCGTCGTGGACGAGGCGTGGCTGCTGATGCGCGACGGGGAAGGCGCCCGGTTCCTGTTCCGCATGTCCAAGGCCGGGCGTAAACGCAACACCGGCCTGACCGTGGTCACCCAAGACGTCGGTGACGTGCTGGGCACCGACCTCGGGCAGGCCGTGGTGTCCAACGCCGCCACCCAGATCCTGCTCAAGCAGGCCCCGCAGGCCATCGACGCGGTCGGCGACGCGTTCGGCCTCACCTCCGGAGAGCGACACATCCTGCTGTCCACCCCCATCGGCCACGGCCTGCTCATCGCCGGCACCAACCGCACCCGATTCGAGGCGATCTCGTCCCCGGAGGAGCACCAGCTGGCAACGACTTCTCCGGAGTTCGTCGCGAGTCCAGAGGATTTCTGACGGAGGTCTGGAGATGACTGCGTGGGAGCGGTCGTCGGCGGTCCACAGTCGAGCCGATCCTGGACGGCGGGCGGCTCAAGCGAGGTTACGACACACTTCGTTGAACACGTCCACTCTAATCTAACCGACCAGGTTGGCCAGTTGCTGCTGCGCCGCAGTCGACTCGAACCGGCCGGTGGTGCCGTTGCTGATCAACTGGCACCCGGTGCGGCGGCCCGTGAGAACCACCGTCCGGCCATCCTGGTAGCTGTAGTACACCCGGATCGTGGAGTCGTCATCTCGCGGGCAATTGATCAGGTCCGACGGTCCCGGTTGGCCTGAGTTGAAAGCTGCGGCAAGCGCCGCCGCCCGATCAGCGTCGATGGTTGCCGAGTTGGCCAGGCTTCTGGGCAGTGATGGGGCATCGTCCTGCCCGTGGTAGCGACATACGATGGCCCCGGCGGGTTGGCCTGGGACCAAGGTAGTCAGGTCCTGGTTGGGCTCATTGGGCGTTGTTTGAGGGTCGGTGTCGGGGCAACCGATTGTCGCGTCGGCGGCGGCAGGCGGGTGCCCACCCGGCGTGGAGCCAGCGACGGCGTCCCCAGAAGCCAGGGCGGCGGTGATGACCACCGCGAGACCTACCCGATGTTTCATGATGGTCATCGAAACTCCCTCCGAATCTGTTGTGCCTATGGGCTCTAACGAGTGATGGGCCCGGACTGCCAAAATGCAGGCGTGGACGACGCGTTGACGGTGCTGAGTCGAGAGTTCGAGGCGGTGGAGGGCAGCTTCCTGCTCCGCCTCCGGGCCGATCGTGTCTGGGACCGAGCGGCGTTCAGCCGATTGGAGCGGACGATGCGGATGGCCTGCGGGCAGTACGAAGGTCGTGATGATCTGCCACGCTGGATGGCTGAGGGTTTCTACGAGGTCTCACATTTCGTAGCGGAGTGGTCCGGTCACCCGAATTTCCCTCGGCCACAGCCGGCGCAGTACTACCAGGATTGCCTCGGACGGTTGCGGGATCTGGCGGACTGGTTCTTCCGCGGGTGGCACGCCTACCAGGAGCCGCACGTGTGGCGTGATCTCTAAGCTAAGGTCACGCGGAGGGCTTGGGCTGAGCCTTGGCGAGAATCTGGTCGGCGGTTTGGTCCAGCGAAACGGTGGGCAGCGCTCGTTGTAGCCGTCGATGAAAGCGCGGATCGCGCCGATCAGGTCGGCGACGCTGTTCACGCGGCGGCAAGCTGGATAACAGTTGCTCGTCCGCGGGTAGCCTCTACGGGGCGCTTGGTCCACTGGCCGTGGAAGGGGCGGCTGTAGGCGAGCTGTGGGACAGCGTTGTCCAACTTGGCTGGGTATCGCTGCGCCCAATCCTCGAGCGGCAGCCGAGACAGGTACGCGGGAGCGGTCCGGACATCTCTCGGCCTCAGGACTCCGATCATTTACTCGTCGAGCCCTGGCGCACCTTCGACAGCACGTCTGGCGCTCCGGTATCTGTGCCATTGCCAGCGCTAAGCATCAGCAGCACGCCCAGCAGGGCGCCGACGTCTCGGATACCCGAGATGACGCCGGTGTCCCTCTGCTGATCGAAGCGACCATCACGACGGTGATCCGCGCCATCGCCGTCGGACGAAACCGTCGCGCGCCGAATCGCGGTCAACACACTGAACTCTGGCGAACACGCGCCGACGAGCAGCTCTCTGACGTCGTCGATCAACAACGCATGAACTCCCGTCACCGAAGAAACCCGTGTTCGGTGCCGATCGACCTCGAGAACGAGGAGAACTCCTGTGACACCCCATCTTCCACTTGTCCTGTCGCCTGGGCCCGCAGGGCCGGGCGACGGCGCCGTCCCGCCCCCGATCGCCACCACCCACTGGGCGACGAATGCCGCCGTGTGGGTTGCTCACCGGTTCTGGTTGCTCGACGTCGCCGCCGCCGTGCTGATCGCCTACTTGGCTGGGCGAAACCTGCTCGACTTGTGGCGGCATCGCCGCCACGCGGCCGGAGCCCGGGTGGTGACGATCGCGGCGCCGCCGCAGGTCGAGCCGCGCGGCGCTGCCGCGCTGTGGGCCAATCTCGCTGGCATCCTGACCCCGTCACGCCACCGCCGGTTGTTGTTGGGCAGCCCGCACGTGGTGTGGCAGTACACCTGGATCGGCAGGCAACTGCTGATCAGTATCTGGGTGCCCGGCACCGTGCCGCCCGGCGCCGTCGAGGCGGCCGTACGCGCGGCCTGGCCCGGCGCGGCCACCAGCACCGCCGAGGCAGGGCCGCCGATCCCCGACACGACCAGCGGCGCGGTGGGCGGTCATCTGCTACCCGTCAGCGCGGAATGGCTCCCATTAGCCACCAGCTTCGACAGTGACCCGCTGCGGGCGTTGATAGCCGCCGGGTCACAGCTGCGAGCCGACGAGTTCGCCTGCGTGCAGGTCCTCGCCCGCCCCGCGACACCGCGCCGGGCCGGCCGGGCCCGGCGGGCCGCCGCCCGGCTACGCCATGGCAAACCCGCCGTGGCAGCTCTGAACCCGGCCCTGCCGCTGGTGTGGCTGCTCGACGCCCTGCTGCCCGGCCACGCCACCCACCGCCGCCCCGGCGGCGGACCCGTCGCACAGCGCGATCCGGCGGTCGAACGTGACGTGCGGGCCATCCTCGACAAGACCAGTCACCAGCTGTGGCAGACCGGCATCCGTTACGCCGTCGCGACGACCGGCCGCCGCGGCGGTGACCCCCGTGATCGGCTGCGGGGGATCGCCGCTGCGCTCGCGTCCTCCTTCGCGGTCTACGCCGAGCGCAACCAGCTGGCTCACCGGGCCCGGATGCCGCACCCGGTGGGGGTCCTCGCCGCCCGGCACCTGCAATCCGGGTTCCTCACCTCCACCCCCGAACTGGCCGTCCTGACCGGGCTGCCGCAGGACCTCGCCGTGCCCGGCCTGGACCGGGCTCGCGCCAAGTCCATGCCCCCACCGGTCGCGGTGCCCAACGGCGGGCGCGGCACCAAGGTCCTCGGCGACGCGGAAGTCGGCGGCCACCGGGTAGCGGTGTCGGTGCCCGACGCGAGGTACCACGTCCATATGGTCGGCTCTACCGGGTCGGGTAAGACCACTCTGCTGGTCAACATGGCCGTTGACGACATCAAGGCCGGTCGCGGCACCGTCGTCATCGATCCGCACGGCGACATGGTGCTGGACATCCTCGACCGGCTGCCCGCCACCGTCGCGGACCGCCTCGTCCTGTTCGACCCGGACCAGCCCAACCCGCCCACCCTCAACCCGCTGTCCGGGCCGGACCCCGACCTGGTCGTCGACAACCTCGTCTCGATCTTCGGCAACATCTTCGCCAAGGCCTGGGGACCGCGGATGGACGACGTGATGCGGGTGGCGTGCCTGACCCTGCTGCGCCATGCCAACGTCACCCTGCAGCACATCCCACCCCTGCTCAACTCCGCCCAGTTCCGGTCCGCGATGACCGTTGACCTCGACGACCCGGCCGGCTTGTCCGGCTTCTGGCAGTGGTACGACGAACTCAACCCCGCCCTACGCTCCCAGGTCATCGGCCCCGTCCTGGCCCGGCTGCGCGCGTTCCTGCTGCGCGACTTCGTGCGTAAGACGATGCGTTACCCGCAGCCCAGCTTCGACATGGGCAAGGTCCTGGACGGTGGGGCGCTGCTCGTGCGGATCCCGAAAGGTCAACTCGGTGAGGACACCACCCGCCTGCTCGGTTCCCTGGTGCTGGCCCAGGTCTGGCAGGCGGCCACCGCCCGCGCCGCCGTCGCCCCGGACCGCCGCCGCGACGCCACCCTGATCATCGACGAGTGCCAGAACTTCCTGACCCTGGCCAACAGCCTGGACTCGATGCTCGCCGAGGCCCGCAAGTACCGACTCTCGCTGGTGCTGGCCCACCAGGACCTGGCCCAGTTCCCCAGGGACCTGCTGGCCGCCGCCAGCGCGAACGCCCGCAACAAGGTCTATTTCACCTGCGCCCCGGAAGACGCTCGGGTGCTGGCCCGCCACACCCTGCCCGAGTTGGACGAGCACGACCTGACCCACCTGGACGCCTACACCGCCGCGGCGCGGCTGGTCGTCGCCGGCCGGCACACCCCCGCGTTCACGATGCGGACCCTGCCCCCGAAACCGCTGGTCGGGCAGACCACCGCGATCCGGCAGGCCGTGGCCGCCACCGTGGCCCCGCAGGACACCAGCGCGGTCGACGCTCTCGTCGAGCATCTGTCCCGCAAGCCCGGCACCGCCGGCAAGGCCCGGTCGAAGCGGACCACGGCGCCCACCTGAGCGTGGCCGCTGCCGCTGCCGCTGCCGCTGTCGCCGACGGCGTTGAACTGGTCGTTCCGTGGATCGTCATACGGCGCGTTGCCCATACCCGCGATCCGCGGCTGTCTACGACCTCACCTGGCGGTTCGTGCCGCACCCGGCCCTGACAGTGGCCGAAACCGGCGCCGACCGGTTCCAGACACCCCTCCCAATGGAGGGGACACCCTGATCCGTAGGAGAACTCAGCCATGTCCGCTCGCGTTCCCCCCGCTCCCGCCAAACCCGATCCGCTCGCGGTGTTCCGCCGCGTCGTGGCCCGGGACCGGATCCTGCTCGATCTGCTCGCCCAGCATTACCTGCTGTCCACCCCCCAAATCGCCCAGGCACTGTTCGCCAGCCAGCGCACCGCGCAACGGCGGCTGACGATCCTGCACCGCCTCGACGTGCTGCACCGCTTCGCCCTGCCCGCCCCGGACCACCGGGCCGTGCCCTACCTCTACACCCTCGGCCCCCTGGGCGTGCAACTGCGCCCCACCACCTACAACGACCCGAATAGGTCGGCGGGCAAAGCGCCGCGCAGCTCACTGGACCGGGCTCGGCGCATCGCCGCCAGCCCCACAGCCCGGCACCTCCTCGGCATCAACCAGTTCTTCATCGACCTGCTCGGCACCAGCCGCCGCGACCCGGGCGCCCAACTGGTCCGCTGGTGGTCAGAGCAGCACGCCACCGCCGTCTACGCCCAGGCCGGCATCCACCCCGACGGGCACGGCGTCTGGACCCGCGACCAGCGCACCGTCGGGTTCTTCCTCGAGCACGACAACGGCACCGAGAACCTCGCCCGGGTCGTGGCCAAACTGCGCGGCTACGAACGACTGACCACATTCGGGCCGCGCTACCCGGTCCTGCTGTGGGTGCCCTCCGCCCGCCGCGAAGCCCACCTCCTGCAGGTCCTGGCCGGCCTGCGCTCACCACACCTGAGAGTCGCCACCGCAGTCCACGGCCCCGACCCGGCCGGACGGATCTGGACCCTGGCCGGCCCCAACACCGGCCGCAGACAGCTGCACGACCTGCCCTCCGATCACGGCCCGGACGCCGCGACCAACCCGAACCCATTCACCGACCTGCCCGACACCGACCCGTGACACTCACAGCCCAGGTCACCCCGCATTCGTTCCGCGTGTCCCTCCCGTGCAATACCCACCGCGACTGTCAGACCACCCGACCGGCGGTGAGCGGCGAATCCCGCTGCCCGCACGCCCACAACCTCCCGCTCACCGGGCCGCGGATCCCGCTCACAACGCAGGTCACCGGCACTATCACCGCCCACCATGAGGCGTCGGGTGCTGACAGTGGGCGCGGCTACCGTCTTCGGCAACACCTTTCCTCATATATCGCTCCACCCGGTTCGGTCCCGCCTTTGGGAACCCATCGCCGCACCCACCGGTGCCCGTCGCTCACCCGCCCCTAGCGGGCCGGTCAGCACCCGCATCGCGCGGCGACCGCCCAGGCCGCACCAACCGCGCACCACCCACGCAACCTGCCCCGCCGACCCACACACCCAGTGGGCCGGTCATCGTCGTGCGCCCTGCGGCGCCCTTGACCGAGGAGGACAGATCATGGCCAAACCCGCTACGACCGGAACGCCGCTGACCCGCTACGGCAACCGAGCGGTCAGGCTGCTACCGCGTCCGGTCACGCCGACCGCCACGGCCACCCGGCCCGCCGCGGTCACACCGGCGGCGACCATCCGCACGATGATCGTCTGCCTGCCCGACGAGTTGCCCCGCGACACCCTCACGGCACACCAGCTCGACCGGCACTTCGGCGTCACCGGCACCCTGTTCGCCGGCTTCTGGGCCACCCCGGCCCTGCACCGGTGGCAACGCACCCACCTGATCGGGCCCCGTCAGGGCCGACCGACCTGCTGCGCCGGTGGACCGGTCAAACTGCTCGACCTGGCCGGCATGCGCCACGCCGCCGGCCTCGGCGCGGGCATCCGCTACCAACAGTGGACCCACGTCGTGCACGGCACCCGACCGGCCACTCCGTGGCCCGTCTTCCACGCCCGCCACCTCGCGGACCCGTCCAGGTACCCGATGGACACCGCCCAGGCGGACTACCACAACCAGCCCCGCGTCAACGCGATCCGGATGCACAACGCCGTCACCTACGGCGCCCAGCAACTGGACCTCGCCGAGCTGGAAATGTTCCAGGCCGGACTCGTGGCCTACCAGCACTACCGCGCGGTCGACGTCCTCGTCCGCGACGCGGTGCTGACCGCCCAGGGCGCCACGCTCGCCCCGGACAGCGACGCCTTCACCCACCGGGTGACCTACCTCGAGCAGGCCCACCGCTACCTCGACTCCCTCGAGCCGACCCAGCGGCTGCTCACCATCACCCTCTAACACCCGCCCGGGAAGGTGGTCTGCCCCCACCGCACCCCGTACCAGGGGACGCGGACGTGTGGAAGCAGACCACCGCACCCCCTCAGCCCTCAACGGACGGAGACCAAACATGATCATTAACTTGACCCCGCATCCGCTGCACATCTTCCCGGCGCAGACCCCGGACCGGATCGCCTCTGGCAGCGTTGAGCCGCTGCGAGTGATCCCCCCGTCGCAGGACTACCCGCCGGCGCGGCTCGGCCAGGTCGTGCTGCGCACCGATTTCATCGACGACATGATCCCGGTCGACCAGGTCGCGTTCGGACCCAGCACCGGGCAGGTCAGCCAGCTGCCTGCGAGCGTGCCGGGCACCTGGTACGTGGTGTCGTTGGTCGTCGGTCTGGCCGCCACGCACCGCACGGACCTGCTGGTACCCCACGAGTACGTCCGTGACCTCGACGGGTCGATCATCGGCTCCCGCCGACTCGCCCGTCCCAGCCGACAAGCACCTGTCATCGAGGCGGCCGAGACGAACCTGAGCAGGCTGCCTGTGGCCGCCTGAAGTCCCCGTTCAGCCGTCAGAACCGGTCAGGCCGGCGCGCCACTCATCCCTGTACCCGGGGGACACGAGTGCGCGCCGCCTGACCGGCTCCTTCCTTGCCTGTCAACACCCACCCGCGAGACGAGAAGGAGAACGGCAGTGAGCAAAAGCATCGATACGCCGGGCGGCGATCAGGCCTCCCACGACTGCCAGACGGCGGGGACGCTCACCTATCGGGGCGACTACGGAGCACCCGGCTTCGGCCAGGCGTGGCGCTGCACCGCATGTGGCAAGGCGTGGTCGCGCCTCGGCAATGTCTTCCAGCCAGAGGAGTGCGGCGCCCACATCCTGACCATCCACGACGTCGAGTGAGCCGACTCGAGCCCCTGCGGGCACCCCGTCCACCACCGCCCCACTAGCCGCGCGAGATCCGCCTGCCGCCCCCGGGCCGGGGCGTCATCCACAGCCCGGCCGGCGCGACGGGCCCTCTTCCCCTCTTCAGCCACCCCGCGACCCGTACGCGGCGCAACCCCGCTATCGCGGCAGGCGACTGCCATGCCGCTGGCCCGCGCCACCGGCGGCCTCAACGGCGCAGCGACCGGGCTCCGCCACACCCACCAGGCTTTCGTCACCGGCCTGACCGCCCACCACCCCAACCGTCACGACAAGCGAACGCACCACGGGCGTGGCCGTCGGCGGCAGCCGATCAGCGTCAAACCCCAGGACGCCGCAGCCAGCCCCGGCACTACCCAATCCCGGCACTACCCAGCCCCGCGCGCCGTCCCGGCGTCGGGGCTGCTCCATATCCGCACAGGGGAAGGACCCACCACACCATGGCAACCCGCTACCTCATCGTTGACGACCTGGACGGCAGCACCGCCGGCGTCGAACCCTCCCGGTTCGCGCTCGAAGGCGTCGACTACCTGATCGACCTGTCGGAGAGCAACCGGGAGCGGCTGCACGCCGCCCTGGCACCGTTCATCGCGGCCGCACGACGCGAGACGCGGAACAGCAGAACGCGCCCTCAGCGCGCCGCCCAAAAGGCCAACCCGGTCAGCAACGCCACGATCCGTACCTGGTGGGCCGAGCACTGGCAGTCCGCCGACCTGCCCGAACCCCGCACCCACGGGATGATCCCCACGCGGGTCCGGCAGGCCTATCAGGCCGCGCACGCCACCCCCACCGCCTGACCAATCGGCCGCCGGCGCGCCACCCACCCTGGGGCCAACCCCGCAGGCGGCGCGCCCGGCGCCCACCCAACTCATCCACGGAGGCCACTTCACACCATGACCATGTCCACACGCCTGTGCTTCCGGCTCGACGAGGTACTACCCGTCGCCGAGCACGCCATCGCCAGCCCGACCTGGCGCGCCACCTCCACGCACCACCACCCCGCTGACCGCGGCCCCGCTCTGATCTGGAACCCCACGGACGAGCAGGACCTGCTGACCTCCAACGGCCTACCCGACCAACACGACGACGACGGCGACCTACGCGCCGCGCCCGCCTGGACCTGGCGACACGTCCCGACCGGGCGGCGGGGCCGACCACACCCCGGCGACGCCGACAGGTTTTGGCCCCTGAACCACCACGACCCCGACTCTCATAGTCGGCCGCTCATCGCCCAGTTGCGGGAGGGCGCCGCCAACGGCGGGCACTGGCTGATGGTCGACGCCGACCCCCGCGACCTGGCCAGCCCCGACCGGTTCCTGGTCCTCGACCACCGGGAACAGATCGCCCCACCCGACACACAGTGGGTCCACGCCCGGGTCACAGCCGCCGCCGTCTGGTACGCCACCTACCCGGCGCTCGTCGCCGACGGCTACAGCGTCCGTGACGGCGACGTGATCGCCCGCTTCGCCCTTCCGACCGTTCGCGGCATGGTCGCCGACCTGCGGGCCATCTACCGCAGCGAGGACCGCCGCAATGACCCCATGCCCGGCGAGACCGCGGCCCTGCGCCTGGACGGTGAGGTCCTGACCGTGTCGTGGAGCCACGACGACGGCCACACAGAGCAATGGACCGAAATCGACCGGGTGTACCCCGACAGCGATGGCCACTACGCGGTTGGCGCCTATCTCTGGCCCTGGAAGCCCTGGCCGACGCCACGACAAGGCGGTGACCGCCGTGGGCGCTGACACCTTCGAGGTCTACAGCGACGGCCGAGACGTACACGACGCGTTCCGGACCGCTGTGGACGCTGTCGCATGGGAACACGGGCACGGCGGCTACACCGGCACCATCGCGGAGAAGAGCGAGTTCGTGATCATCACCAAGCGGGCGATGAGCTACGACGACGCCACCCGCATGGCCGACGACCTGCTCAACCGCGATGACTCGCGGGTCGCGGATAAGTGGGGCCCTGCCGGGGCGATTCCGGTCAAGAAGCCCACCCGCACCGTGCGCCTGGACAACCTGCCGGCCCGCGCGCTGACCGGTCGGCCCAGCGAGCACGTCGCCGAGATGAGTCGCATCGCCCGCGACCGGCAACTGGTCACCGACGCCGAGACCGTCACCAAGGGCGACCGACTGACCAGCGACAGCTTCAGTCTCACCGTGACCAAGGACCCCGCGGTCACTGCGGCACAGACAGAGCCGGATGGTTGGCTGTTCTTCGGATGGGCTAGCAGCTGATGCAGGCGTCCCCCGAACACCGGCCCGGCCGTGAGCCCGGCACCATCCCCGACGCAGCGGCGTTATAGGCGCACGTTAAGCAGCGGCGCTCCACGCCGCCGAGCTCCGCGTTGCCGTACGACCTGGCCACTTGCCGGCCCAGCCCGGGCACGGCCACAGCCGTGCCCGGGCTTCCACCACCCGCGGCGGGCGCCGGATCCCTCTAGCGGAAGGCGCGCAACTGGTGGGCTGGCCACGCGCAGACCACCAGTTGCCCAAGCTGCGGGCGGAGCGATCCGATTCGCCACGCGGTGCACGACGCCTACCGACAGATCCACCCGACCGGCAACCGCTAACCGCGCCGCCAGACCGCCCGCACGGCCCGCCCGGTAGCGGTCGTTCGACCGGCCCACCGGCGCGTCACCGGACGCGAGGGCTCTGACCAGGGCCGACATTAGCGCGTGTCCGTGGCCTCGCGCCGAGTAAGCCCTCGGCGAATAAGTCCCACGATCCGGGCAGACGACTTGATTCATCCCCTTGTCGAAGCGTGCATCAGTGCACGCGCTGACTCATCAACCCTGCCGCGGGCAGGAGAAACGGAGGCCATCCCCTCATGACCGGCAAGCCCACGACCACATCTGATAAGCCCGAACTCGCCCCGGGCCCGGAAAAGGTACTCGCCGCGCTGCACCGACTCGGTGAGGCCACCGCGGCCGCGACCGCCACCGAAGCCTGCCTCGGCTACTCCACCACCACTCCTAAACTGCGCGCCCTGGAAACGGCTGGCTTCGCCGAGCCGTTCCGCAGCGAGGACGGCCGCACCCTGTGGCGCCTGACCGACGCCGGCCATACCCAGGCCGAACAACTCACCGACCTAGGGCGGGCCACCGCGCAGCCAGCGGTGACCGACAGCCCCACCGTCGACGCGGCCGATACGAAGGACACGACCGCCGCGGACATCTGCGAGAACACCAGCGACGGCGCCGCACGCGACGATCCTGAACAGCCGCGCTCCACCGATTTTCCGGACACTCCGGTCGACGTGGCCGCGCAGTCCGCCGAGGCGGCGACGTCCCCCACCTCGGCCGAGAACACGCACAGCGCGGCCGACGACGAGCACGAGGACGGCCCCGCAGCGAGCGCCTCACCCGCCGCCGACGAGCCTCAGCCGGTGGCCGGGGACGCGGCCGGGACCATCACCGTGCCGTCCGACAGCCAGGCGGCCGACGCGCCGACTGAAACCCGGCCGGACAACGAACCGGCGGCGACGGCGGACGACCGGCGGGCGCCGGGCACGCTGCGCGGAGCGATCCTCGACATCCTCGAGGCCAACCCCAACCAGTGTTACAAGGTCAGCGAGCTGTGCAAGCTGATCGACAAGGCCAACGAGGCAACCGACGCGAGAAACGCCAGCGCGGGCGCGGTCAACAACGCCGCGATGAAACTCGTCGGACTCGGCCGCGCGGTCCTCGCCATGGAGAAGCCGGTCACGTTCGCCCTCGCCCGCGACGGCGCCTGACCCGCCGCCCCGCTTCCCGGTAGCCCGGGGGGCGCGCGTCGAACTTCCCGGTCCACGCCCGCCCCCCGGTGCTCCTTCCGAACAAGGAGCTGAATGGAAGTGTCCCCCATCTGGTCCTCGATCGTCACCGCCGCCGGTGGACTCCTGACCGGACTCGCCGGCACCAGCGGCCCGCTATGGCATCAGCGTCGGGCACTGGCCCGGGCCCGGCACGCCGCGGAACACGACACCACCACCGGCCTGCCCAATCGGCGGGCACTGACAGCGGCCGTCACCCGCACCGTGCGCCGCGCCACACCGTTCGGGCTGGTCATGCTCGACCTGGACGGCTTCAAGGCCATCAACGACACCTTCGGCCACGAAGCCGGCAACGACCTTCTCGCCGAAGTCGGCACACGGCTGGCCCACCTGGGGCCGCCGGTGGTCATGGCCGCGCGGCTGTCCGGCGACGAGTTCGCCCTCCTGGTCGCCGGCGGATCCGACGAGATCGCCGCCGCCGCCCACGCCGCCTGGCGCGCCGTCAGCCATCCCCCCGTCCGCCTCGGCGAACAGGCGGTGCCGCTGCGCGCCAGCGTCGGGCACACCACCGCCACCCTCGGGATCAGTCCCCGCAACCTCCTGCACCAGGCCGACACGGCCATGTACCAGGCCAAACAAACCGGAGGCGGCGTCCACGGCGCAACAGAACCCGGCCCGGTCACCGACCCACCGCCGGGCACCCGCCGCCGGGACCTGCGCCACCCCCACTAAAGCCGCGCCTTCACCAGTCAACCGGCAGTGGCCTCGCGTCCGCGACCAGACGCGAGGCCACCGCCACGCGCCCACCTGACGTTCTCGACCCACCCACCCACCCCGCCGCGGAGGATCCCGTGCTGTCGTTTCCCACCGTCCATGCCCTGACCGAATGCCTGCTGCAGGCCCAGCACGACACACCGCCCGCCCCTATGGGCGAGCCCGAGCAGCTGGGCACCATCGTCCTGGCCCAAGACCGCCCGATCGGTCCCGTGCGCTGCCACCTGCGGCAGCTGCGCATCCTGCAACTGCCGCTGCTGGGCGACCCCCACCACCACACGCTGCCCGCCCTGCTACACCGATTCGCCGACACTCTCGCCCCCCGTCCGGCCGCGGCGGGCGACCACATCACGAGCAGCGGCCGGACACGGCACGAGGATGCGCCGCTGCATCCCGACGACCTCGCCGCACTACGCCTCGCGCTGTCCGAGCCGCTACCCGGGCTGCGGCTGCTGGCCTGGGCGGTCTGCTACGACGACGTGCTCGCCGACGCCGAGGAACCCACCACGCTGCGCCGCGTCGAGGCCGTCGACATCGACGGCCGGTTCTACCAGCTCAGCCGCCGCGCCACCGAAACCGGGCCGGTCGTGCTCCTCGACGAACACCCCAACCGCGACGACCTGCCCGCCACCTACCCCGCGCTCGCCCGACTGGCCACAACCGGATGGCCAGCGCAGAACTGACCGCCGCCACATAGCCCCGGCCTCAACACGCCGGCGGGCTGGCGCCCGCCGGCTCGGCGGCACGCACACCCCCGGTTCCTGCTTCGGCGACCCGCTGCCGAAGACCGTTCCCCTGACAAGGAGCAGATCGGCAATGACCAGCACCCACACCTACGCCATCGGCGACCGAGTGATCATCGACCCCGCCGTGGCCCGCCCCAGGCATCTGGGCATCGTCTACCGCGTGACCCGGCTGCTGCCGGTCAACGTCATCATCGAACCAGCCGCCGGCGGCCGACCCGTCCGGGTCAATCCCGGGGATCTGCGGCCCGCGCCCGACACCGACAGCACCACCACCACCGTTACCCCGGCGGCGGTGACGATGCCCTATACGCCGCCGTTGCACCAGGGCACCTTGGTCACCGTCTCCGGTGGGGGCTGGAAGCAGCCCCCCGGTGAGCTGTACGTGGTGCTCCGCGACGCGGGCATGGGTCGCGTCTCCTTCGTCAAGCTCGGCGGCGACGACGGACGCCACTGGAGCGGCGTGCCCCGCCGCCTGCTGTCGATCGTCGACCCCACCCGGGTGCACCTCGAGCCTGACCCGACCATCTGACCCGGCCACCTGTCGTCGTGCTGAGCGGGGCGAATCTGACGCCGACCGACCACGACTTGACCTTCGTCAAGAGATAAGCGTCGATCAGTGCTGGTCGCTGTCCGGCCCGCCATCAGGACATGGAGCTCCCAGGCCCTGGCGAGTCGGGCGGCGATCCGTGCCCGCAACCAGTCGACGGAAGGCCAGCAGCCATGACGCACCGACCGCACCACCCCCGCCCGCAGCACCGCACCAGTGACCGGGTACAGCCGCCGGACGACGTCACGGACCGGCTGCTGTGGGCACTCGCGGTCGACGTCGCGGCCGCCCACCGCCCCGGTCCCGACGGGAACTGCGCCAACCTGCAGTGCCGCGGGCAACAAGGCGCCTGTTGGGCACTACGCGCCGCCCTACACGCCGAACAGTGCGCCCGCCGCGCTGCCACCGACGCTCGCCCGGTAGCCGCACCACGGCAGATGCCCGCACCGAGGCCGCGAGGCCGAGCCGGCACCGCGCAGGGACTCGCCACCGTACCGACCGCCCGCGGCCACTTCGCCGGCTGGTTCACGTCCACCGCCACGCCCGCCGCACCGATGGCAGCCGAGCCCAGGCGGTACGCGACACCCGCAGCCGCACCGTCGCGGCGACCACTCGGGGCAACACTCGCCGCCTGACCCGCTCCCCGCCGTGCCCGCCAACCTCCCGAGGAGTGACCATCATGACCACACGAACGCTCACCGGCATCGCCCTCACAGTCGTCGTGGCCGTCCTGCTGTGCACCGGGGTAGCCGGGTCCCTGATGTTCGCAAACAGCGCCGCCACCGCCGCTTGCCCCACCCCGACCGGCACAGCCCTCGCGGACACCCACGGCTCCGCCTCCGACACCAGCACGTGGAACGCCAAGCAGGTCGGCAACGCCGCCACCATCATCACGGTCGGCGGTCGACTGTCCGTGCCGGCGCGCGGCTGGATCATCGCCGTCGCCACCGCCATGCAGGAGTCATCCCTGATCAACAACCCAGGCGGCGACGACGACTCGATCGGCCTGTTCCAGCAGCGGCCCTCCCAGGGCTGGGGGACACCCGACCAACTCCACGACCCCGAATACGCCGCGACCCGGTTCTACCAGAAGCTGTCGGACGTCCCGAACTGGCAGACGATGACGCTGGCCGACGCGGCACAAGCGGTACAAGGCAGCGGGCATCCCGACGCCTACGCGAAGTGGGAGCAGGACGCGACGCTGCTCGTCAACGAGTTGGTGAGCACCAGCGGGCAACCCGCTACTACCTCGGGCTGTCTGTCAGGCGTCGCGGTGCTGGCTCGGGCATCGACATGGCTGACCGCGTGGCACGGCGGACCCGTGCCGTACCTGTCCAGCGGCGACCCCACGACCTGGTTACAGGGGTACCGCCGGGACTGCTCCGGGTACGCGTCCATGGCTCTCGGGCTGGCCGGACCCGGCCTGAACACCGCGGCGTTAGCCGCCCGGTCCACGCCCATCCAGAAGACCGAGCTACGCCCGGGCGACCTACTGATCAACCCAGCGCCCGATCTGGCGGGCCACGTGGTGATCTTCGACCATTGGGCGGACGCCGCCATGACCAGCTACCTGGGGTACGAGCAGTCCGGGGACGGCGGCACCCACCACCGGATCATCCCCTACCCGTACTTCGGGGGTTACCAGATGAGCCCCTACCGCCAGTTGGTGCCGCTGACTTCGCTACCAACGTGACCGTCGTCGACGTTAGCTCAAGAAGGCGCTGACCCGCCGCCGGTCTTGACGGAACGGGTCAACTTGATGGGCGGCCACCCTTACGAGGACTGCCGAAATGCTGAGTGCCGATACGCGACGGCCGTAGCCGTGATGAGTTGCCGCCGGTGATGATCTATGAGTATCTTCGCCCGATGGTAAGCGCGCTGTGGCAGCGAGGTTTCCGGCTGTTGTGGAGCGCGCAGACCGTCAGCGAGTTGGGTTCAGCGGTGACGCTCGTGGCGTTTCCGCTGGTCGCCATCGGCGTGCTGCATGCCTCCAATTTCGAGGTGGGCGTGATCACGGCGTCGTCCAATGCCGCCTGGCTGCTGGTCGGGCTGCCCGCCGGGGTCTGGGTGGACCGCTGGCCTCGACGGCCAGTCATGATCGTGACCGATCTCGGCCGGGCGGTGCTGATGGCCAGCATCCCGCTGGCATGGGGGCTCGGGGTGCTGAGTGTGGCCCAGCTGATCACCGTCGCGCTGCTCGGTGGAGTGCTTACCGTCTTTTTCAACGTTGCCAACACCGCATTTCTGCCAGCCGTAGTAGGGACCGACCGGCTGGCCGACGGTAACAGCGCGCTGCAGGCCAGCTTCGCGGCGGCCGGCATCGCCGGGCCCAGCTTGGGCGGTGGCCTGGTTCAGCTACTCGGCGCGCCGGGCGCGGTGATCGCCGATGCGGCAAGCTTCATGGTCTCCGCGCTGTGCGTGTTGCGCATCCGTACAACCGAGCCACGATCGCCGGTGCCGGCGGACAGCTTGCCCGTCCGTCGCCGGCTGTCCGCTGAGGTCGGCGAGGGTGTCCGGTACGTGCTGGGCAACCCGCTGACCCGTGTGATCGTGTCGGGAGTGACGCTGGCCAACTTCGTGATCGGCGGGTTCGACGCCGTCGTGTTCGTCTTCTTGGCCCGCCAGCTCGGGTTGCGCGCCGCGGTGGTGGGACTGCTGTTCGCGATCGGCGGCGTCGGGGCGCTGGGCGGCTCGATCCTCGCCGGCACACTCGCCCGCCGGTTCGGCGGCGGCCGCCTGCTGTGGATGTCCTCGGCGGTGGAGGCGGCGGGCAGCCTGCTGATCCCGCTGACTACGCCCGGATGGGGCCTGGCTTGGTTCGTTGTAGGCATGCTTGTGTTGAGCGCGGCCGGTGCGGCGTTCAACGTGTACGCGATAACTGCGGTCCAGCGCGATACTCAGGCACGGCTGCTGGGTCGGGTGTTCGCGTCGACGCGCCTGTTCACCCGGGGCGGGATCGCGCTGGGTGGGTTGGTCGGTGGGGCATTGGCTAGCGTCGCGTCGCCACGCACGGCGCTAGCCATCCTGATGGCCTTGACGGTGCTCCCGCCGCTGTGGATGCGATTCTCGCCCGTCGGCCGCTACAACTCGGTCCGGAATGAGCTGTCGGAGGCAGATCACTGAGCGCTGAGGCTGCCGAGGGACTGATGGATGTCGGCAGTGTCCGGTTCTCAATCCGTAGGCGTTTGAAAGCGTGCAGCACGGTGGCGCGGGGCTGGGACGGTGCGGTGAGTGCCGGAGCCGGTCGTTATCTTTGCCTGTCCGACTACGGTGATCGGACTCCGGTGGCGTCAAGATGACCACCGATGCGCCCGGGCCGGCCGAGTTCGTGGCGTTGGTGCCGCCGTCGGTCGCACCGGTCGCCGCGTCCGACCTGACGGTCTCTCTGGTTTTCCTCGGCATCACAGGCACGTGTACTGGGCGCAGCGGCTCGTCGGCTGAACAGATCGACGGGCCAGGTGCGGACTCTCCGAGCTTGGCCAGGAAATACGACGTAATCGGATATGTGCGGCGTACCAGTTCTGCGCATCACAGGTGGCGGAAGACCACACAATTTGGCGAGTCACCCGATATCAGCTCAGTTTCGTTCGAGGAGCACCTCGACGGCCTCGGCCACCGAGTCGACCGTGAAGTCCGGTGCGGGCCCGGTGAACGACCACGACTTGGGCCGGCGTTTGGGCTGCAACCAGATCGTGCGCAGACCGGCGTTATGACCGCCGGCGATGTCGAGGACCAGGTTGTCGCCGATCATCCAGCCGCCGTGCTCGGGGCTGGCTCCGCAGCGCCGGGCGGCGAGCCGAAAAACCTCGGGGTCAGGCTTGCGGACGCCGACCTCATCGGAGATGCACCACGCGTCGACCAGTGCGTCCAGACCGGTGTTTCGGATCTTTCCGAGCTGGTTGTCGGTCATTCCGTTGGTCACGATCCCGAGCCGCCATCCGGCCCGCCGCAGCCGTCTGAGCGCATCGAGGTTCTCGGCCCGGCAGCACGCCAGCTCAGGCATGCGACTGCGGTACTGCTCCCACACCCGCTCAGGCGGCTCGGCGAGGGCGAACGTCTGGCAGACCATGGCAAAGAAGCGGTCCATCGGGCCGGAGTGATGCGCGTCGCCGAGGATCAGGAAGGTGAGCGCCTTGTCATCGAGCCCGCGGGCCGTGACGAACTCCTCGGCCCAGGCGTTGAACGCCGCACGGCGATCGACGAGCGTGTCATCCAGATCGAACAACGCTAGCGGCCGCATGTCGGCACGATAGCTGAGACGCTCTCGCCGAGCCGAACGGCGACTCCGCGTTCCACCACACCTCTGGGCCGGCCATCAGCTGGGACGGCACCGCGCACTGACCCCACCCGCTTCCGAAGCGCTGGTCGGTGAACTGTCCGTCCTGGTCACACCGCAGCACGAAACGCAATCCGGCCGTCTAGTGGTGTGCCGCCGCGGGCGGCACGCCACGGCACGTGTCGAACCTGCCGTCGTCCCCCGTGCCTCGCCCGGACCCGCCGCGCGACGCGGGACCTGTCGGCCCACCCGCATCACCTCGACATCCCCCATGCCCGGTGACCAACGTGACGCTGCCGTTGCCGACGGCCGCTTCGTCGTCCGCTCCATCAACCGCCTCCATCCCATCGACACGCACACGAGAGGACTCAACTGTGCATCCGCCATGCCGTATCGGTACCCGCGACATCACGAACCCGGATCTGCTGCACCTGCGCCGCGTCCACAGCGGCGGCTATCCCGCGAACATGCTGCCCAGCCTGCGCCTGATCTGGGCGACCACCGCCGGTCGCGACACCACCACCCTCATCGAGGTACTGCTGGCCCACGACTGGGAGTACCTCGACTACCAGATCACCGAGGAAGACACCTCACCGTTCGACGGCGAGCATGCCGTGGCGGGTGTGGGCATGACGCTGGCCGTGAGCCCGCCCGGACCCAGTGTGGCCCCGGAGCAGGTGCTCGACCTGCTGCTGAGTCCGGCCGACCAACCACGCGTCGACTGGCTCTACCTGCTCGACGTCACCGCCGAGACCATCGCCATCTATCAGGGCGGGCTGTTCATCGCTACCCACCCCCTGGCACCCGAATCTCCCGCCCGGCAGGCCACCGGGCCGGGCCAACGCCGAAGGGCCCAGCCGCCCATTCCACCGTTCGGCGGGAGGCCAGGCCCTGCCGTGGCTGAGCCCATGGCGCACGACACCCCTGACCGGCGGCGTAGGGCGGGGTGGGAACAGTTGCTGCAGGCCGCGCGCGACGACGGGGCGGCGGCGGGCCGAGCCCTGGCCGAATGGTGGGCACAGGACACCATCGGCGGTCGGGCCACCGGCGACGTCAAAACCGTCGCCCGCAGGATCCTGGCCGGCCTCGACGACGGCGACCCGGCAATTCTGGACGCCCTGCCCCCCGCCACCCCTCCGGCCCAGGATCAGCCCAGCCGGTCGGATGGATCCGGCGGCGACGGGCCGCCGCTGACACCGCGGGAGCGCGACGACCTGAGCGACGCCTACCTCGACAGCGCGCAGCAGGCGATCGGCGACCAGGTCGCGCAACTGTGCCGGATGGTGCTGAGCCCGACCGGTGATCCCCACGACCTGCGCCATCTGCACCCCGACGAGCTGCGCCTAGGCAGCGTGGGCGTGTTTTGCGGCGACTGGACGTGGGAGCCCGGCCAGGACGGTGAGCTGCACGTTCCGGTCGGGTTCGTCGGGACCCTCATCGACACCTGGAACGGGTGGGCGGTGTTCACCTGCACGCGCCAGGTCGCCGAAGCCATCGTCGCCGAGCAGGAACGGCTCCGCCGCGACCGGCGGCAGGACCTCGTCGGGCGCGGCGTGCCCACCGGCGACGCGGACCAGGTCGTGGATGGCGAGTGGGCGATCCTGACCTTTGACGGCGACGTCATCGTCGTGGACGAACGCGGTGTCCACGACGACGAGCAGGCCATCGAGCGGATCGAGCCGGACCAGTCCGGCCAGTACGTGGTGAAGGGCTGGTCCTGGTGCTGGCAGCCGGTGCACCCCTACGACTGCGACCGCGTCGTCGGTGACCTGCCGACCCGGGACCGTCAGCAGCGGTTCGTGCAGCTGACCCACACCCCGGACATGCGGGTGCCGCACGACCGGCTGACGGTCGGGGCGATGCCGCTGGCACCCACCACCGATCCCACCCGCGTCCTCGAGTTGCGGCTGGACGGCCAGCCGGTCGCCACGATCGGCACCAACGGGACCGACCTGTGTCTGGAGGTGTTCGACGACCCGGAGCTGAGCGTCGAGGCCTGGCGCGGGTATGTGGGGGGCTGCCGCTACCGCGGCGCACCCGCCGAGCAGCAGCGGGTATTGCGGGCCCTGGCCGACGAGTACGAGTTCGAGGTGCTGACCGCGGGCGCGTGGGCCGTGGGAGCGGTCCTCCTGAGGCTGCTCGATACCGACGGCATCACGATGCGGACCTACCGGGTCATGCCCCGACCGGCTCACCCGACCGAACACAGCGCGCTCCGCGACCGGCTCGCCTGCCTGCCCGTCCCGGACGGGGCTGAGCAGTGGGTCGTCTGGACCGGGTCCGGGTGGCGGTGGCAGGCCCACCCGCGCCATGAGGGTGGCCAGGCATGACTCGGCCATCCGAAGCCTCGCAACCGCCGGTGCGCACGACGGTGCTTCGGGTGCCGCTGACCCAGATCGTCGACCTGATCAACCGAGGACAGCTGACCCCCGCCGGCGCACCAGGCGGCCCCGGCTGGGCACCGCGACAGCACGCCGACCTGTGGCACAGTGTCGAGTCCGGCTGGCCCATCGGCCTGCTCACCGTCTGGACGCCGTGGCTGGA
The DNA here is from genome assembly GCF_039543385.1 of Rugosimonospora acidiphila. Lineage (NCBI taxonomy): Bacteria > Bacillati > Actinomycetota > Actinomycetes > Micromonosporales > Micromonosporaceae > Rugosimonospora > Rugosimonospora acidiphila. Next base: position 3,985 of record NZ_BAABJQ010000045.1, on the reverse strand, counting down.
CCGGCCCCGGCGCTGCTACCTGCTCGACGGGCACCGGCGGGCCGCGGCCATCACCCAGGCGAGCAGCCGCGACGGCGTGCCGCTGCTGCGCAACCTGAGCAGCAGCGGACCGGACTACACCAGCCCGAACAGCCCACACGACGACCCGTACCTGCCGACTACCGCGATGCTGCGCACCCGGGACTTTCTGCCCGCGACCCGGCACCTGCCACCGGACCTGCTGCGTCACGCCGAACGCATCGCCCACGCGGTCATGACCGCACCGGTCGACCTTCTCACCATCGAGGGCGGCAGCCCCCACCAAGTCGACACCCTCTGTCGGCGCCTTCTCGGCCCCAGGGTCGCGCTGGCCACGCTCACCGCGCTGTATGACACCGATCGACCCACAGCCACCCGCTGAGCCCAGCGACTACCGGCCGAAGTCGCATCGACGCCGTCAACGCCACCGTCCTCCTTACCGGCGGGTCCGCGGATGTCGGCGTCGTCCACCCCACCCCGACCGGAAATCCAACAACCTTGGAAGAGAGACAACCATCATGTCTGACACCCCCACGGATACCTCGACGACCGGAACGCCGGACCGCGACGGCATCACCTACCCGCACGTCCGTGTGCAACTGACCGGCCAAGACGGGAACGCCTACTTCATCATCGGTCGAGTCGCCGCGGCGATCCGGGCGCAGGTCTCAGCCGAGGCCGCCACCCAGTTCACCCAGCAGGCCCAGGCCTCAGCCTCCTACGATGACCTGCTCTACCTGGTCATGTGCACCGTTGACGTCCACTGACCACTTGATCTACCACCGATTCGATGCGTTCATCGTCATCGCCCACGCCACAAGGCAGCGCGACGCCTCGACGATGACCCCCGCACCACCCGCGTCAGCAGCCAGCTGACGCAGCCCCACACCACATGTCACGGGATGCGGTGGCCACCCTGCCAGGGGCCTTGCCGCCCACCCCGTCTCCGCAGCGCGGACCGTTCACCGCCCGCGCACCCGGAGACGGGTGCGCGGGCGCGACCATGACAGGAGCGATCGAATGACCACAGCCCCCGAGGCGGGCAGCGACGGCGCCGCCTCCCCCACCGACGACCCCGTCACCACGCCGGCAGCCCGCCGCACCGGCCACCTGTACCCGCAGGTCGCCGCTTACCTGGCCAGCCAGCCCGACACGCTACTGAAAGTCGGCGACATCACCCGCGCCATCAGCGCCCCGTCCTCCGGCGCCGTGTTCCAGGCATTGAAACGCATGACCGACGCCGGGTACGCCACCCACCACACCAACCCGCACCGCTTCCAGATCACCCCGGCCGGCATCGACGCCGCCGGCACCCTTCCACCCCCGCCACCCCGCACCGCCAGCCGATCCGGCCCCGGCCGAAGCTCGCACCGCAAGCCGGTGACCCGCCCCAATGGCGACCTGTACTTCCCCCGCCGCCTGGCCGGCGCCACCGACGTGGACGTGCTGCGCCGCCTGCGCGACAAGCACATCCCCGTCCTGCTCTACGGCCCACCCGGCACCGGGAAAACGGCTCTGGTCGAAGCGGCGTTCCCCGATCTGCTCACCGTCGCCGGTACCGGCGACACCATCGTCGAGGACTTCCTCGGCTCCTTTATTCCGCTACCCGACGGCGGCTACGAATTCGTGTACGGCCCCCTCGTCACGGCGATGCGGGAAGGGCGGCCGCTGCTGGTCGACGACGCCACCCTGATCCCACCGAAAGTCCTCGCCGTCCTCTACCCGGCGATGGACGGCCGCCGCGTCATCACCATCCCCGGGTACCGCAACGAACGCGTCGAGGCCGCCGACGGTTTCTACGTGGTGGCCGGCCACAACCCCGGCGTGCACGGCGCGATCCTCACCGAAGCCCTCGCCTCCCGGTTCGAGGTGCACATCGAGGTCACCACCGACTGGGACCTCGCCCGGCACCTCGGCGTACCCGTCGGCGCGGTCAACGCCGCGATCGCCCTGAACAAGGACCTCGCCGACGGAAAGGTCACCTGGGCGCCTCAACTACGGGAACTGCTCGGCTTCGCCCGCGTCCGCAAGACCCTCGGCCTGGCCGCCGCCGTCGCCAACCTCGCCGGCCGCGCCCCGGAAGACGATCGCCCCGAGGTGGTCGCCGCCCTCGCCGCCCAGTTCGGCCCCGACGTCTCGGCCCTGACCCTCGGTAAGCAGCGCTGACCCGACCGTAGAGAAAGGAACGACCATGCCGCATCCGAAGACCCACCTGACCCCCACGGTCAGCGCCACCCCCCTCGACGAGGCGTGGCGGGAGTGGAGCCAGGCCTGGACCCGCCACATCCCCGTGCTGACCGGCCGCACCGACCTGACCGTCACCGTCGCCCCCGGCGCCGCCGGAACAGCCGACGCCTGCTTCTACCCCCACCAGCGCCGCATCGAAGTGGACGCCGTGCACATCGGCAACCCCGGCGTGGCCAACCCCCGCCGCGCCGGCCACAAAAAGCTGGTACCCACCGCCTACGGACTGCTCGTCCACGAAGCCTCCCACGCCGCCCACAGCCACTGGGACGTGCCCGCCGGCACCCCACCCGTGGTTGCCGACGTCGCCTTGCTGCTGGAAGAGTCCCGCGCCGAAGGACGGCAACGGGCACGCCGACGTGGCGACCGCCGCTGGCTGCGCCACACCGTCACCACCCTGCTCGACCCCGGCGACGCCCCCGTCGACGACGCCTGGCACGCCGGGCAACTCGCGGGACTCCTGCTCGCCCGCGTCGACGCCCGCATCATCACCAGCACACAAGTCCGCACGGTCCGAGCCGCGGTGGCCACCGTGCTCGGCCGCAACCGCCTTTCCTACCTGCGCCGCCTATGGAAAGAGGCACACGCCGTCGCGGACACCGACGCCGACACCATGATCCGCATCGCCGTCGACTGGTGCCACGTCCTGGGCGTCGACCCCGGCCTGCGCCCGAACCCTCCCGAGCCCGACCCGACCGCGTTCCCCGGCCGGCTCGCGGCGGCGATCACCGGCTACCTCGCCGCCAGCGCCGGCCTCACTACCACGCAGTACCTCGAGCGGCGCCTCGCCGCGCGCCACGCCGCCCCCGCGACCTGGACCACGCGTGATCCCGCCCCTGACGAACAGCGCGCCGCGCGGCTGCTGGCCGCCCGCCTACGCCGGGCCCGTACCGACCCCACCGAACCAGCAACCCGCCCCGCCACGGCGCCACCCGGGCGGCTGCGGGTACGGCACGCGATTACCGCTGACGCGCAGGCCGCCGCGGGCATGGTGCCCACCGCCGCACCCTGGCAGCGTCGCACCATCCAACCGCCGCACAAGCCGACCCTGCGCCTCGCCGTCCTGGTTGACGTCTCCGGATCCATGGGCGACTATGCCGCGCCGATGTCCTCGGCCGGATGGATCCTCGCCCACGCGGCCCGCCGCGCCGACGCGGCCACCACCACGATCGCGTTCGGCGACACCGTCACCCTGCTCATCCCACCCCACCAACACCCCACCCAGGTCCTGGAGATGGAAGCTAACGACGGTACTGAGGAATTCGTCGGAGCCGTTCAGCTCGCTGATCAGCTCCTCGACCTGCGGCGCCCCGGCGCGGTGCGGATGCTGGCCGTCGTCTCCGACGGCCACTTCTTCGAGCAGTACGAGGCCGCGCAGAAGGTGATCAGCGCGATGCACGGCGCGGGGTGCGCTGTGCTGTGGTTACACCCTGGACAGCAGAGCAGCCACATCTTCGACGACACCATTGCCATCACCGTCGAGAACCCGATCGGCGCTATTGGCCATATCGCCGATGCCGCGATCACCGCACTAGTACGGCAGCCGCCAATCGCTAGCTGACCAGGGCGTAGTCCCGGTTCAGCCGTGCGCGTTGGGGGACTGTCTTGCTAACGGTGTTTCCGGCCTGACCCGCCAGGCGTTGTGCCTGGTGAGGAGGGCGCTGTGATGACCGCGACACTGAACGATGTGACACCGAGGAAGGCCAGGGCTGGGCAGTCGGCG
>NZ_BAABJQ010000044.1:0-58024 GCF_039543385.1 Rugosimonospora acidiphila | reverse complement strand
GACCGTGCCCTGGTCCGCGTTCTCCCAGGTACGCCCGTTGTCGTACGACGAACGGATCATCATGGTCTTACGCAGGTCGGTGTTGGCCGGCGAGGAGAACAGCATCCGACCCTGGTTCGCCGCACCCTGCAGGGTCAGCACCGTGCCCTGCACCTGCGGGGTCACCAGGTCGGGGATCGTGGCGAACTTCGTGCTGAACGAGCGGCCGCCGTCCCGGCTGACCGCGGACGAGCGGTTGCCGATGTCGGTACCGCCGGTCTCCCGGGCCGCCGCGTAGATGCCGCCGCCGGGCAGTTGGGCGAGGCTGAGCTCCTGTGGCTTCTGGCCGTAGGTGCCGTCGGCGTTGTAGGGGATGCTGTCGGTCGCGCCGATGTGCCAGCTGTTGCCGCCGTCGTCGCTGTAGACCAGCCCGGCGAGGTTGGCGTTCTCCTTGGTGCCGACGCCGCTCTCCGCGTTGAAGCCGACGACGATCCGGCCCTTGTGCGGCCCCTCGGTCAGCTGGAGCCCGTGGCCGGGACCGGTCACGAACCACTCGTTCCAGCTGGGGTCCTTGACCTGACTGGTGATGTCGCGGGGCGCCGACCACGTCGCGCCGTCGTCGTCGCTGTACTGCAGGTACGCGGTGCGGTCACACGGGATCGCGCAGGCCGAGGTGCTGGTGCCGCCCGGATTCGCGTTGGTAATCAACAGGATCCGGCCGGTCCGGCTGTCCACCACCGCGGTGGGCTGGTCGTGCGTGTCGCCGTTGCCGGCGTTGATGAGCTGCAGCGGCCCCCACGTCTTGCCACCATCGGTGGAGCGCTTGAGCACCACGTCGATGTCCCCGGAGTCGCCGCAGCTGGTGACCCGGCCCTCGGCGAACGCCAGCAGCGTGCCGTCGTTGGCCTTCACGATCGACGGAATCCGGAAACAGGTGTATCCCGCATCCTGGGCCGGGCTGTAGATGACCTGTGAGGTGAGGCTCGGAGCGGGCGGTGGGGGTGGGGGCTGGTGATGCGCGGCACCGGCCGGTGCGGCACTGGCCGGCGCGGCGGTCGCGATGAGCAACGCGCCGGCCAGGGCGGCCACGGCCGGCAGGAATCCCCGGCGGCGCGACGCCAGGGCGGTAATGCGGGACGGTATGGGCATATGCGGGCCTCTCGCACTGAATGGACATCCTACGTAGGACGTCCTGCCTTTGGTGCACCGTAGCCAGACCATCGATTCCTGGCAAGAGTGCGACCCAAAAGCCCGGCACGACCGGATTTGCCTGCAAAACACACGCCTACCGCCCCGCCCTCTCGGCCGCGAGAAGCGCTCAGATCCTGGTGGCCTTCCCCCTGCCCGGGGGGGAAGCCACCAAGAATTCGACTCTCTCCCGGCCCCGGAGCCCCGGCCCGGCGGTGATATAAATCGCGGCGGCCCAGCCCGGGACCTACCCGGCGCGCCCGCACGGGCACGTAAAGTCGATCATCGAACGCGGGTTGTCGATGTCCCCCGAACGCACAGGGTTTCCGATTTCGAACGGCCGGTAATCGAACATCGAGTTGAGCCGTTGTCACCGATCGTATTCGGATTCGCAGCCGCCACCCTCCCGCGCGGCGCCGATTCGCGCCCGTCGCGGGGAGAAGCCGAGGTCAGGGGGTTGGCAGCGGCGGGGGCCGACAGTACTGTCAACCCGTCTGGTCCGGCCCCCCGTCGTCACTTGATGACACCGGAACAGACCCGCTGAATCGTGCAGGTCACGAATCGGGGACCCGTGCTCGTGGGGTGAATCCGCGAATACCTCTATTCGCGGTAGGGCGATCTTTCCCGCCCGAATCCGTCAGCTAACCCGGTAAGCGGCACCGGAAGGAGAACGTGCTCGTGCGACTCACGTTGTCGTGGTCCAACCATGCGCTTTTCCCGCTCGACCCAGTGCGCCCCGTTGCGCCGGTCGCAGCGGCCCAGTGACGCCGGAGAGATAGTCACCACCGCCGGCCGGCGGCGCGCGGACGGTCAGCCGGGCACAAGCAGCCCGTAGCGTCACCGAATTCGCGCACGCGATCGCGATTCAGGCGATTCACCACCCGGACGTGGTACCAGCCTGCCTCGCACAAATCCCCGGAATGGTTTTTCCATCCGGCTGTGACACCTTTACCGGTCGGCCTTTCCAGAAATCCATCCGCTTCCATAGAGCGATAGAAATCCCCTGGCGAGGAATTTGTGAACCCCCAAAATCTCGGTAAGCACTTCAAGCATGCCGTGCCCAGTCGCGCGCACCGCATCGCCCTGGTCTGGGCGACGATGCTGGGCGTGGCCCTGCTGATCGCGCTCCCGCTCAGCCTGGGCAAGCGCTCCACTGCCCCCGGCACCGCCCAGGCCATCTCGCTGGCCAACGCCGCCGGCACCATCAACAGCTCGGGCAACGCCGGGGCCGAAATCGCCGCGCCGGCATCGGCCGCGTCGTCGCCGGCCGCCCCGTCGCCCGCCGCCCCGTCACCGACCCACGCGTCGACCGTTCCGGCCGCGCCGAAGGTCGTGAAGGCCCCGGCCAAGCCCGTGGCACCCGCCGCCAAGGACCTCAAGTTCGACTTCGAGTACCAGATCAACGGCTACTACTGCGGCCCCGCCTCGACCCGGATGGCGGCGAGCACGAAGATCGCCGCGCCGAGCCAGGACACCATCGCCATGGCCATGGGCACCACGACCGCCGGCACCAACTCGGCGGCCGACACCACGGCCGAGCTCAACCGCCTCGAGGGCACGAGCTTCTACCACACCACCTTCATCCCCGGCAGCAGCGCGACGTCGGCTGAAATGGACCAACTGCAGGCGAACGTCGTGCACGCGATCAGCAACGGGTACGGCGTCGTCGCGAACATCGTGGGCAGCGCGCAGGACCTGTCCGGCGGGTACCACGAGTACGACGGCGGCCACTACATCGCCGTCATCGGGTACAGCGACAACGGGCGGGACGTGCACATCGCCGACCCGGCCGGTGAGGGCGCCGACACCTACTGGATGACCACCATCGACCTGGCCAACTGGATGGGTACCCGCGGCTACTCCTCCTGACCTGACCGCCGACGGGTAGATCTCTCCTCCCGTCACAAGCGAAACCCGGGCGCCTCGTCCGGGAGCCGTCGCCGGCTCCCGGACGGGGCGCCCCGCTATTCGCCGGGCGACGCCGCCTGCCGATCGAGTATTCCCGGGCACCGCGGCGCCTCGATGAGTTTCATAATCGGGGCACGCCGCTGAGGGACGGCACGTTTGCCGACCCGGTCCGCGATGGTGCTATGGCAATCTTCACTACGCGGGAAGCGGCCGAAGAGTTCACCAAGGACGAGCCGTTCGTGATCAACGGTCTGGTGCGCCGTTGGCACATCAAAGATTGGAACGGAGTATTCGCCGGCTAATGACGCTGAGCACCGGCACGCACGTCAATCGGTAACGGTCTGACTACTACCCTCTTGGGCGGTCCGGCTTGTAATGACCGGGTGCCGGTGGCTATCGTTCGGTCGTCCAAGGTCACCTAACCGTCCGGCCCTGAGGCCGGACACCGCCGAGTCGTCACCACGAGCCGGGAACCCACCTAAGCACTGGGGTGAACCCGCGCAGCCGCGCGGCAGGGCTTCTTCCGCCCGAACCCGTCAGCTAACCCGGTAGGCGGTCGAGGAAGAAGGAGCCGCCCGTGGCGTACGCCCGAGTGCTCAGCCGGCCACGCCGTGTCCTTGTCGCCGTCGCCGCCATGATGTTCCTCGTTGTGGGAACCGGCACGACCGCCCAGGCGGCACCCTCGATCTCGGATATCGAGGGGCAGATCAACGACAACTGGAACAAGCTGGAACCGCTCGTCGAGCAGTACAACGAGCTGCACTCGCAGCTGCAGCAGAACCAGACGAAGTCCGCCAACCTGGCCAAGCAGATCAAGCCGTTGCAGATCCAGGTGGACCTCACCCTGACCCGGGTCAGCGCGCTGTCCGCGCAGCTCTACGAGTACGGGGAGACCTCGCCCCTGGATGCCCTGCTGACCACCGGCACCCCGGCGACGATGGCCGACCAGATGTCAACGCTGGACGCCATCGCGCACCGCCAGTCCGACTCCGTCAAGGACGCCGCCGACCTGGTCGCCAAGTACAACGCGCAGAAGAAGCCGCTGGACGCCCTCATCGCGGCCGAGACCGTGCAGGACAAGCAGCTGTCCAAGGAAAAGACCGACATCCAGAACCAGATGGACAGCCTGCAGGTGCTGCGCCGTCAGGCGTACGGCGAGAGCGGCAAGTCCGGCGGCACCTACGAACCGGTCGCCTGCCCCGCCGAGCTGACCACCGGCCCCGGCGCGATCGCCGCCAAGACCGCCTGTGCGCAGATCGGCAAGCCGTACGTGTGGGCCACCGCGGGCCCCAGCACCTTCGACTGCTCGGGCCTGGCCCTGTACGCGTGGAAGGCGGCCGGCGTCACGCTCGGCCACTTCACCGGGTGGCAGTGGGACGACACGAAGCCGGTCACGCGTTCCCAGTTGCAGCCCGGCGACCTGGTCTTTTACTTCAGCGACCACCACCACATGAGCGTGTACGTGGGCGATGGCTGGGTGGTGCACGCGCCGACCACCGGTGACGTGGTGCGGATGACCCAGCTGAGCAACCCGTACCTGCCGATCGCCGGCTACCGCCGCCCCGGGGCCTGAGGCCAACCCGCGCCCTCACCGCTACCCGTGGCTGCCCCGGAACCGTCAGGTTCCGGGGCAGTGCGGTGGCGGGTTCAGCAGTCGGTTCAGCGGGACGGGTCACGGCCGTAGAGGCGCCGGGACCAGAGGTAGCAGCCGATGGTGATGGCCCCGGACCAGGCGACGGCGAGGACGCCGTTGTTGCCGATGGGGGTGCCGAGCATCAGCCCGCGCAGGGTCTCGATGACCGGGGTGAAGGGCTGGTACTGGGCGAACCACGACGCGCCCCTGGGCAGGGAATCGGTCGGTACGAACCCGCTGCCGAGGAACGGCAGCAGCATGATCGGCATGGGCAGGTTGCTGGCCGCCTCGACGCTCTTGGTGACCAGGCCGCAGGCGACGGCGAACCAGGTGATCGCGAAGGTGACCATCAGCAGGACGCCGGCCACGGCGAGCCATTCGATCGGCGTGGCGTTCGGCCGGAAGCCCACCAGCAGCCCGACCCCGAGGATCGCGGCGAGGCTCAGCATGGACTGGACGAGACTGCCCAGCACGTGTCCGGTCAGCACGGAGGGGCGGAAGATCGCCATGGTACGGAACCGGGCGATGATGCCCTCGGTCATGTCCATCGCGACGGAGACCGCGATTCCCTGAGCGGCGCCGGCCACGGCGATCAGCAGGATCCCCGGTACCACGTAGTTGGCGTACGCGGCCCGGCCCGCCTGCGCGCCGCCGAGGCCGTTACCCAGGGTGCCGCCGAAGATGTAGACGAACAGCAGCAGGAAGAGTACCGGCATGCCGATCATCATCAGCGTCATCGACGGGTAGCGCAGCATCCGTTTGAGGTTGCGCCGCAGCATGGTGGACGAGTCGCGCACGGCGAGGGACATCGTGGTCATCGGGCCGTTCCTTCTGTCGTGGCGGGGCCGGTGAGGGCGAGGAAGACGTCGTCGAGGTCGGGCGTGTGCACGGACAGGGCCGCGACGTCGATCGAGGCGCCGTCCAGCCGGTCGAGGAGCGCCCGCAGCGAGGTGACTCCGCCGTCGCCGGCGACGTCCAGGGTGAGGGCGTCGTCGTCGCGCTGGCCGACGTCGAACGTGCGCGCGGCGGCGTCGAGCTGGAGCGGGTCGGTGAACTGGAGGCGGATGTGGCCGCCGGGAACCAGCCGTTTGAGCTCGGTGGGCGTGCCCTCGGCGATGATGCGACCGCGATCGAGCAGGGCCACCCGGTCGGCCAGTTCGTCGGCCTCCTCGAGGTACTGCGTGGTGAGAAGGACCGTGACGCCGCCGCTGACCAGGTCCCGGATGATCTGCCACATGGTGCGGCGGCTGCGCGGATCGAGGCCGGTGGTCGGCTCGTCGAGGAAGATCAGCCCAGGGTCGCCGATCAGCGTCATCGCCAGGTCGAGACGGCGCCGCATGCCACCGGAGTAGGTGGCCGCCGGCTTGCGGGCGGCGTCGACCAGGTCGAACCGCTCCAGCAGGTCCGCCGTGCGCCGCCGGGTCGTGGCCCGGTCGAGGTGGCGCAGGTCGGCCATCAGCCTGAGGTTTTCCTCGCCGGTGAGCAGGTTGTCCACCGCGGAGAACTGTCCGGTCACGCCGATGCGGTCGCGCACCGCGTCGGGCTCCCGGGCGACGTCGTACCCGGCGACGTTCACTCGGCCGCCGTCGGCCCGGATCAGGGTGGACAGGATCTGCACCATGGTGGTCTTGCCGGCACCGTTCGGCCCGAGCAGCGCGAAGACCGAGCCCTCGGCGACGTGCAGGTCGACGCCGTCGAGGACCAGTTTGTTCCCGTAGGACTTGCGCAGGCCGGTGACGGCGATGGCGTGGCCCGCTCCGGTCAGCGACCCGTCGACCGGCGAGGCGGCGACCGTGGGCGAGGTGGCCGTGGGCGCGGTGTGGTTCGTCATGTCTGCTCCTTCGCTCGGTCAGGCGGCGCGGCGGATGAGGATGTCGCCGTCCAGGGTGCGGGCGCGGACCTGCACGGTCTCCTCGGTCCGCTCCGGCCCGGCGGTCGTGTCGAGTTCGTTGTGCACCTGGCCGTTCGACGACCTGACGTCCAGCCATGCCGCGCTGCCCTGGCGGATGCCGATCTCGACCTCACCGGAGGCGGTCTGCAGGACCGCCTCGCCGTGGGTCAGCTCGTAGAGGCGGACGCTGCCGCTGGCGGTTCGCGCGACGATCCGCTGGCCGGGGCGGTCGACGATGATGTCGCCGTGGGCCGAGTTCACATGAATGTCGCCGGCGGCCTGCCCGATCCAACTGGGCCCGTTGAGGTTCTTCACGTGCGCGGCACCGCCGATCTCGGTGAGCCGCACCTCCCCCGAGCCGGTGACGCGCGCGTCACCGGTGATCCGGTCGGCCGTGATCCGGCCGTTGACGGTGGTCAGCCGCACGTGGTGGGCCTCATGCACGACGATGTCGCCGTCGTAGGTTCGGAACGTGCAATCGCCGAGGCGGCCCTCGCAGATCAGGTCGCCCTGCGCGGTGGTGCCCCGCAGGTGCGAACCGGTCGGCAGCTCGACCGTCACGTCGACGGCCGTGGACTTGCTGGTGAGGTACACCTGCAGCGGCTTGGGGGACTTGACCAGCAGCTTCCCGTCGGCGTAATCGACCCGGGTCGTCGCCGCGGTCTTGACATCAAACTCCTTCGACTCATCGTGCGGGCGCACCGTGACCACGGTGTCGGCGCGATCGCTGGCGATGATCCGGACGTCACCGGCGACAAGTTCGATCACGGCGGTGATCGGGGCGGGCGTGGCGTAGGTGGGCATGGCGATCCTCCTTGGTGACGGGGCGACTGGGTGACGGGATGACGGTCAGCGAACCCAACCGGTGAATGACCGGCCGCCGGACGGCCGGCGCTGCTTGTCTCGTGGCCCGGAGGCGTCGAGTACCTCGCCGACGGCGCGCACCAGCCAGGCGTTGACCGACAGCCCCTCCCGGGCGGCGGCCTCCTCGATCCGGGCCTTGAGCTGCTCCGGGGGTCGGAAGTTGATCCGGGCGGTCGCCCCCTCGTCCTCGGGACCGGGAGTCTGCGTCGCTGGCACCACTGGCGCCATGTTGGCGCCGGATGGCTCCGACCAAGGGTCGGCCGGCGGCACGGTGACCACGAAGCTGGGGTCAAGCCCCCTCAGGCGCAGGTCGACCGAGCCCGGCGCCATCTCGCCGGTGATCTCGTCCGCGGCCTCGGAAAGCGCGCCGAGCAGGGCCAGCCGCGCCTCCGAGTCCAGCGGGACGACGAGGCGCTCCGCGAGGGCGCGCCCCTCCTCCCCGATGGCGTCGGCCGCCGCCAGCAGCCCCTGTCGGACCCGTTCGATGTAGGGCGTCAAATCCATGACGCCATCATGGCGCATACTTGGCGCCATGGCAAGCGTCAACCTGTCGGGAACGCGTCTTACCTGCTCAGCGCCGTCGATCGAGGGGCTGACCTACCTCGCGAACCGACCGAGGCCGCGCTCCCCGGTGCCACCTGGCGCCGGAGCCGACGCCACCGTGACCCAGCGGGCCAGCGTCTGGGAGGCGGCACCGGAGTCGATCGCCTCCGCGCACCGGTCCCACGCCGCCCGAAGCTGCTCGACCAGGGTCGCCTCCGCGGGCGCGGCGGCCACCAGCGCACCGGCCGCGTTGAGCAGCACGGCGTCGCGCACCGGCCCGGGCTCGCCGCGCACCAGCGCGTGCACCGTCCGCGCGTTCGCCTGCGCGTCTCCCCCGCGCAGCGCGCCGCTGGCCGGTCTCGGGATGCCCAGGGCACGCGGGTCGACGGCATCGGGGACGGCGCGGCCGCCGCTCACCCGCCACACCCTTGACGTGGTGGCGGTGCTGAGCTTGTCGAGGCCGTCGTCGCCCCGGACCACGAGCCCGCGCGCCCCGCGCGCGGCGAGCACCTCGGCGATGACCGGCAGGAGGCGGGGGTCGGCCACGCCGACCAGCCGGTGCGTCGGATCCGCCGGGTTGATCAGCGGCCCGAGCACGTTGAAGACGGTGGGTACGCCGAGCTCGCGCCGGACCGGACCGGCGTGGCGCATGCCGGGGTGCACCTGCGCCGCGAACAGGAACGTGATGCCCGCCTCGACCGCGACCGCGGCGAGCCGCTCCGGGGACAGGTCCAGCGGCACCCCGAGGCACTCGACGAGGTCGGCCGAGCCGGCCGTGGTCGAGGACGCCGCACGGCCGCCGTGCTTGACCACCCTGGCGCCGGTCGCGGCGGCCACGATGGCGGCCATCGTGGAGATGTTGACCGCGTTGGTCCCGTCCCCGCCGGTACCGGCGATGTCGAGAGTGGGCCCCGGAATCCTGACCGGGGTCGCGGCGGCGAGCAGCGCCCCGACGAAGCCGTCGATCTCGGCCGCCGTCTCGCCCTTGGCGCGCAGCGCCGTCAGGAAGGCGGCCAGCCGCGCCGGCGACGCCTCGCCCCGGACCACCTGTCCCATCGCCCAGGCGGCCGAGGCGGCGCTCAGCTCGCACCCGGAGAGCAGCCGCGCCAGCAGCGCGCTCCATGACGGCTCGGCCTCGCGCGCGTCGCGGGACGCGCGGGCTTGGGGCTCGCCCGGCACACCCGGTTCGTCAGGAGCGCCGGGCTGCCCTGGGACGGCGGGCTGCCCTGGGACGGCGGGCGGCCCTGGGACGGTGGGCGGCCCGGAGACGGCGGGTTGCCCGGGCACGGCGGGGGCGACCGGCGCCGCGGGGGCCGGGGTCTGGTTCATCGAGGTGTCCTTCCGCGTCGGGCCCCGGGAGCCCGCCGCGCTGTGGACACGACAACGGCCGCCTCGCGGGGCGGCCGTCTGGATGCATGACGAAGGGGCCGCCTACGTGGCGGGCCACCAACCGTTCATGCGCCTGATCACGGGGATACCTTAGCGCAGCGATCCCAGTGCCGAGGCCCGGCCGAAACCGGGCTCGGGCACCGGAGGGGCGGGCACGCGGTCAGGGGTCACCGGCGAGGCGGGCGTGCAAGTGCATGTCGTGCCAGCCGTCGGCGTGCAGGGCCTCGCCGCGCTTCGTACCCTCGGCGGCGAACCCGGCGTGCCCGGCGACCCGGCAGGACGCCGGGTTGGCCGTCGAGTGGTTCAGCTCGATCCGGTGCAGGCCCAGCGTCCGGAAGGACCACGCGGTCAGTGCGGACAGGGCCCGGGGCGCGATCCGGCCCCCGCGCTCGCCCGGCAGCACCCAGTACGACACCTCGGCCAACCCTTCGGCGAGGGTGATCCGGCGTAGGCTGATCTGCCCCGCGACGCTGCCGGCGCGCAGTACCGCCCACCCGGCCCCGGTTTCCCCGCGCCATCGTCCCGGCCAGGACGCGATCCACTCGCCGGCCTCGTCGTCGGTCATGGATCGGCAGTGCCAGCGCTGAATCGCGGGGTCGGCGTACGCCGCCACGACGACCGGGCGGTCCGACGGCAGCCACGGCCGGAGAGCCACGCCGTCCGCGGATATCTCCGGCTGGGTCAGCGCCGCCATCGAGCCGGCCGGCACGGCCGGGCTGGCGAGTGAGGGCACCGCCCGACTCTAGGACACCCCGCCCGCGGGCGCGGGTTTCGGCGGGCCCTCCGGTCACTCCACCGTCGCGCGGTACACCTGGGTCACGTACGGCATGGCGAATGGGCCGTCGCCGAGCCCGGCCTCGGCGATCAGCCGGCGCACGGCGTCGAGCAGTTCCCGCCGCCTCGGCTCGTCGGCGACCAGGTACGGCGACCGGGTGGTGGCCACCGCCAGGAGATCATCCGGCGTCATCCGGATCTCGTGGCGACGTTCGGCGTGTTCCACCGGGCCGAAGCGCGCCCCGAAGTCGGGGGCCGGGCGGGCGTCTCCCCCGGGCCCATCGATGATCTCGGCGAAGCGGACCGTCCACGGCGTGGCCGGGTCGGCCTCGTTGCGCATGACGGCGAACGCCCCGCCCGGCCGCAGTACCCGGGCGATCTCCGGGTGGGCGCGGTCGACGTCGAACCAGTGGTACGCCTGCCCCGCCACCACCGCGTCCACCGAGCGGTCGGGCAGCGGGATCCGCTCGGCCGCGCCGGCCAGGGCCGTGATGTCCGGGCTGACCGCCGCCAGGCGGGTGCGCATCTGGTCGTCGGGCTCCACGGCGACCACCTCGTGACCGAGGCCGCGCAGGACCCGGCTCAGGATCCCCGTCCCGGCGCCGAGATCGGCCACGCGCAGCGGGCGCTCGCCCAACGCCCAGACGATCGCCTCGGGCGCGTACGTGGGCCGGTACCGGTCGTAGCTCTCGGCCGCCGTACCGAAGGAGCGCGCCTGCCGCTGGTTGGAGTCCGTCACGGCGTCAGGATAGGGCGGCCCAGCGGCGGGAACCGGTCGGACCCCGCCGGCCCCTCGTTCAAGATCCCCTGAGCCCAGGCCGGGTCGGCGGCGCGACATCACAGTGGATTGAGGGTCATCCCTGATGCCCGGCTGGCGCGACTGTGTCAGATTGGAAGGCGGGGCGGGGGTGCATTCCGCCGAGACGGGAGAAGTTCGATGAACGCCGCTAAGTTGCTGGCGTGGCTGCTACTGCCAGTGGTTGGCCTGGTGCTGGCCGGGATGCTGGCGATCTGGCTGTTCCACGCGCTCTTGGGCCTGCTGTTCTACGTGATCGTCGGCGCGCTGATCGTCGGTGGCACCGTCTACCTGTACCGCCGGACGAAGCGCGCCATCGGCCCCGGTACCCGCGCCCGGCGCCGGCTCGACGCGGCCGCCGAGACGTACCGGATGCGCAACCGGTAGGGCGGACCGACCACCCGATCCAAGTCAAGATCACCGCGAGCGGGACGGGACGAGGCATCACCTCACCCGTCCCGTTTCCCGTGCACCCAACCCCCGGGCGTGCCGATTAATCGATTATCGTCGAAACCATAAGCAACTTTCATAAGCATGTGATAAAACTGATGCTCATGACGGTTGATCCTCGGGACCCGACGTCAAGGCTCGAGCCGGACCCGGCCGAGCTCGACTCCGTGGCCCTGGCCGCCCACCTGGAGCGCCTGCTGTCCCTGATCCGGCGGCTGAGCCCGCCGGACATCAGCCTGACCACCGCGTCCACCATGCGAACCCTGGAGCGCGACGGGCCGTCCCGGCTGTCCGATCTCGCGGTCCGGGAGGGCGTCACCCAGCCGGCCATGACCCAGCTGGTCACCCGCCTGGCTCGGGATGGCTACGCCGAGCGGCGCGGCGACCCGGCCGACGCCCGGGTGGTACGGGTGTGGCTGACCGAGCGGGGCTCGGCGGTGCTGCGACACCGCCGGGCCGAACGGGCACGGCGGCTGGCCGAGCTGCTCGCCCAGTTGCCCGCCGGGGATGTCGAATCGATCACCGCCGCGATCCCCGCCCTCGATCGACTCGTCGATCTGGGTCAGACGTCGCCAACCTCCGGAGAGGTGCGATGACCGACGCCCACCCCGCTCCCGCCAGCCCAAGGCCGGTGCTCGCGACCGGTCACCGGATGCTGCGCGTCGCCGACGCCGGCGCCACCGCCACCCCTACGGACGATGACTCACTGGCCGAGCCCGCCTCGACGTCCTCCTGACCCGTGCCGGCCCGGCTGCGGCGGGGTCGCCTGATCGCCCTGGTCGCCGGCGTCGCCGGGGGTCGCCTTCTGGGACGTGGCCGGCGGGTTGTTGGTGGCCGGCGGGCCGGCCGTGCCGAAGGCGAGCGACTCGGGCGGGGGCGTGAAGTCCTTGACGGGCTGGCCGTTCAGGCCGGTCATCATGGTGTGCGCCACCGCCGCGGCCACCGCCGACTCGACCGCCGAGCCCACCGAGTCGTTCGCGTTGGTCGGGTCCGCCGCGATGCCGGCCGCCGCGAGCTGCGGGGTGAAGCCGACGAACGTCTCGGTGGTGTTGTTGTCCGAACTTCCGGTCTTGCCGGCCACCGGCCGGTCACCGAAGATGCTGCCCACGTTCGTGGCGGTGCCGCCGTTGCACATGTTGAAGAAGGACTGCTGGCCGACCGGGCAGCGGGCCGCGTCGGTGGCGGCGTGCGCGATGTCCGGGTCGATGACCTGCTGGCAGCTCGGCGCGCCGGTGGTCAGCTTCTTGCCGTTGGAGTCGGTGATGGACACGACCGGGGTCGGCTTGCAGTAGCTGCCGTTGTTGGCCACCGTCGCGTACGCGTTGGCCAGATCGAGTGGCGTGGTGTCGGCGACGCCGAGGGTGAACGATCCCCAGTCGCTCGGGTCGTTGGTGGCGAGCTGGGCGTCGCTCGGGGCCCGGAAGGTGATGCCCAGCTGCTGCGCCATGGCCACCGCCTTCTCCGGACCGATCTGCTCCTCCAGCTGCACGAAGTACGTGTTCACCGACCGGCCGTACCCGTCCCACATGGTGCGCACACCGTTCATGAAGGACGGGTTGTCGTTGACCGGGCACCAAAAGCCGCCACAGCTGCCCGGTCCGCTCGCCGGGAACCGGGTGACCAGTGGCGACGGCGAGTTGAAGCTGGTGGACAGCGGCAGGCCCGACTGCAGCGCGGCCAGCATGGTGAACAGCTTGAAGGTGGAGCCGGCCTGGTACCCGTTGATCCCGTTACCCCCGGCGATCAGCTGGCTGACCGTGTTCGGGTACTCCTGCCCCGCCGGGTTGGACGCGAGGCTGTAGTGCCGGTTGACCGCCATCGACAGCACCTGCCCGGTGCCGGGCTGCACCACCGCGATGGGCAGCGCCTTCTCGTTGTCGTACCCGTAGACGGACAGCGACTGCTGCAGCGCCGATGCCTGGATGTTCGGGTCCAGGGAGGTGACGACCGTGTACCCGCCCTCGTTGAGCGCGCGCTCCCGGTCCTGCACGGTGGCGCCGAACGCCGGCTGGGCGTCCCACCACTGCCGGAAGTAGTCGCAGAAGAAGCCCCAGTCGTTGTGCGCCGCCGGCACCGCGGTGCAGTTGTTCGGCGGCTGGCTGGGGTGCAGCGTCAGCGGCGTGGCCTGGGCCGCCTGGGCCTGCGCCTGCGTGATCACGTGCATGCCGGCCATCGAGTTGAGCACGTAGGTGCGCCGGGACAGCGCGGCGGCCTTGTCGCCGGTGACCGGGTTGTCGGTGTCCGGCGACTGGACCAGCCCGGCGATGAGCGCCGCCTCCGGCAGGGTCAGCTGGCTCGGCGGAACCCCGAAGTAGCCCTCGCTGGCCGCGTAGATGCCGTACTCGCCGTTGCCGAAGTAGGCGATGTTCAGGTACCCCTGCAGGATCTGGTCCTTGGACTCCGTCTTCTCCAGCGCCACCCCGTACCGCACTTCCTGGATCTTGCGGCTGGGGGTGTCCGCGGTGGCCGCGGCGCGCTTATCGGCCGTGAGGTTGGGGTCGGTCTTCAGGACGTTGCGCACGTACTGCATGGTCAGCGTCGAGGCGCCCTGCTCGATCTGGCCGCTGCTGCCGTCGGAGACCACGGCGCGCAGCACGCTCTTCACGTCGATCGCGCCGTGCTGGTAGAAGCGGGTGTCCTCGGCGGCCACCATGGCCTGACGCATGACCGGTGCCACGTCGGAGAGGGAGACGTTCTTGCGGTTCTGGTCGTAGAACGTGGTGATGAGGGTCTTGCCGTCACGGGCGTAGATCGAGGTCGTCTGCGGCGGCGGAACGATCTTCAGGTCGCTCGGCAGGGAGTCGAAGTCTGCGGTCAGGGTCTTGACCGACAGGCCGCCCACCAGCGTGAACGGCAGCGCGGCCACGGCGAGCACCAGCCCGGCCAGGGCGACGCAGAAGACCACCCCCGTGAATTTGCCCAGAAACCGGCCCGTCATCCGCAACTCCCACCGCTAGCCACAACTCGCCTCAAGACTTGCCACACGCGAGGCGACTTGCCCAGCAGAGCGGAGAACTGAAACCGAAATCTCAGCCTGAGCCCAGGCCGTTCGCAGGGAAGACGGCAAACACGGCCCTCGTTGCCCCGGCTTGTCAGGTAGATGCAGATTGCACCTTATCCCTGATAAGTCTGTTACCCGGGACTACTGCCGGGGCCCGACGCCACGGCGCCGGCAGCACGGCGTGCCGGCACCGGCCGCACGGGTGCCGGACGGCGTGACCCAGCGCGTAACAGACTGCATGGTCGTCGACACGCTCGGCGACCAAGGGCGCGGCCCGGGAGCGGGGCCGCAGACCGGCGCGGGCTCGGGAGCGAGGGGCTCAGGAGCCGGGCTCGAACAACTCGACCGGGTTGCCGGCCGGGTCCTCCAGCAGGATCTGGTCGCCGCCGATGCCGTGCACGGTGTCGTTGCCCAACCGCACCCCGGCCTCCCGGAGCCGCTCGACCTCACCGGCCAGCCCGGAGACCTCGATCTGGAACCGGTTCCAACCGCCCGGCTCGGGGCTCCGGCCGTCCGGCATCGACTGCGAGCCGCCCCCCTGCCCTCCCGGAGCGGCGAGCAACAGGCGCAGCTCTCCCCGGGACAGCATCGCGAAGACCGGCGCCGGGTGCAGGTCGACCCGGAAGCCGAGCAGGTCACGGTAGAACGCGATGGCCGCGTCGACGTCGTTCACGATGTAGCGCACGCTGATCATGTCGCGTCGCCCCCCTCTCACGAGCGGTGTCGGACGCCGTCGATACCTCAAGATACCGAACGAGCGACCTCGATCGCCGCCGATCCGTCGCGGCCGATACGGAACGAGGGGCGACCATGGCCGGTGTGCTCACATCCCATCGTCGTCCACTGTGGAGTGACAGTCACCAGTGGGGTTGGGGAGCACTTATCAGATAATTGGCTGAGCCTTATCAGACAGTAGGGCGCGGCGATCTCCCAATTGCGGGCGCACTTGTCCAAGGTGGAGGCAATACCAGGGCCTCGGTTAGCTGACAAGTCTTGCCGTCGATCGCTCGCATCCTGAATGATGGCCAGCATGGCAGGCACCGGCGACCAGTGCGCCGTTCGCGATCAGACCGCCATCCCTGATCAGTCCGCCATCCCGGGTCAGACTGCCAATCCGGAGCAGCCGGCCATCCGCGATCAGACAGGTTCCCGTGGCCGTCCCGCCGGCCGCGGCTCCGGCAGCGTCACCGAGCAGGTCGTGCGGCGCATCGAGCAGCTCGTGCTCGGCGATCTGGAGCCGGGCGCCGAGCTGCCCTCCGAGTCCGACCTCGGCACCGAGCTGGGCGTGAGCCGGCTGACCGTGCGGGAGGCCATCAAGGGTCTGCAGGCGCGCGGGCTGGTGGAGATCCACCGGGGTCGCCGTCCCACCGTGGCCTACCCGAACGCCAGGCCGATCGGCGACTTCTTCGCCTCGGCCATCCGCCGTGACCCACGCCAGCTGCTCGACCTGCTAGAGGTGCGCCGGGCGCTGGAGGTGCACACCGCGTCGCTGGCCGCTCAGCGGGCCAGCCGCGCGGAGGTCGCCGCCGCCGAGTCGGCCCTCGCCGCCATGAGCCAGGTGGCCGAGGGCGGTGACCCCGACGCCATCCACGCGGCCGACATCCGCTTCCACGAGAGCCTGGCCGCGGCCAGCGGTAATCAGCTGCTCAACTTCCTGATCGAGGCGATGGAGGGTCCGCTGCACGCCAGCCGGCTGCAGAGCCTGCGCGGTCACCTGACCCGCGGCGGCAGCATCGCCGACGTGATCGGGCAGCACGACGCCATCCTGGACCGGATCCGCGCCCGCGACGCCGCCGGCGCGGCCGCCGCCATGCGCGACCACCTCGCCCAGACCGCCCGGGACCTGCGCGCGGCGTTCGCCACGCTGAGCACACCCGAGGCCGAGACCCTGGAGCTGCCGTGAAGATCGTTGACGTCAACACCATCGTCGTCGGGGCTCCCTGGCGCGAGCTGACCTACGTCGAGCTGATCACCGACGACGGGCTGCGCGGCCTCGGCGAGGCCCGCATGCTCAACAAGACGGACACCCTGCTGGCCTGCGTCAACGAGCTGGCACACCGGTACGTGATCGGCAGCGACCCGTTCGACGTGGAGCGGCTGGGCGTGCGGGCGCGCATCGAGGAGTACGGGCGGGCCGGCGAGGTGACCCAGACCGCGCTGGCCATGTTCGACGTCGCCTGCTATGACCTGATGGGCCAGGCGCTCGGGGTGCCGGTGTGGCGGCTGCTCGGCGGCGCTTCCCGGCAGCGGGTGCCGGCGTACGCCAACGGCTGGTATCAGGGCGAGCGGAGCCCCGAGTCGTACGCGCGACTGGCCGAGGGTGTGCTGGCCCGGGGCTACCGGCGGCTGAAGGTCGACCCGTTCGGGGCGGCCAGCGCCGAACTGAGCCACGGTCAGCTACGCGAGGCGGTCGATATCGTGGCCGCGATCCGGGATCGGATCGGCCCGGACGCCGAACTCATGATCGAGATGCACGGCCGGTTCACCGCCGCGACCGCGGTGGCCGCCGCGCGTGCGCTCGAGCCGTACCGTCCGGAGTGGATCGAGGAGCCGGTCGCGCCGTACTATCCGGCCGCGCTGCGCCAGGTCCGGGCCGGCACCACGCTGCCCATCGCGACCGGCGAACGGGTGCACGACCTTCCCGAGTTCCGCGAGCTGTTCGAGTCCGGCGTGGTGGACGTGGTGCAGGCCGACCTGACGCACCTCGGCGGCCTGACGGCGCTGCGCAAGCTGGCCGGCTGGGCCGAGGCGTACGGGGTGCTGATGGCCCCGCACAACGTCTGCGGGCCGGCCGGTACGGCGGCCAACCTGCACTTCGCCATCGCGTGCGCCAATTACAAGGTGCTGGAGCACTTCAACGACTTCGCCGACCCGTGGCTGTTCGACGTGGTGATCGGGGCGCCCCGGGTCGAGCAGGACGGCTGCTTCGCGCTGCCCACCGAGCCGGGCCTGGGCGTGCGGCTGGACCGCGAGCGGGCCGCCGAGCACCCACGCACCGGGGCGCACTTCAACCTGTTCCGGGACGGTTGGGAGCGGCGCAACGAGGTCGACCGGGCCGACGCGTAGGCCGGGCCGAGGAGGTGGCGACCTAACCGACCGGGATGGCCAGGCCCTTGGCGTACCGGGCCGAGCAGGTGGGCGTGGCGCCGCTGCGGGCCAGCAGGTCCAGCCCGAGCCGGGCCCGGCGCACCCGTTCCCGGGTCAGCTCCACGGCCGTGCGCTCCAGGTGCCCACCGGACGGGTACAGGTCGGGGGCGTTGCGCAGGCCGAACTTCGCGTAAACCGGCGCGACCAGCTCGATGAGCCGGGGCAGCTCGTAGTGCCGCACGAAGCCGCCCAGATTGTCCGGCGCCTCCACGTAGATGTCCAGCGGCAACGAGACCACCGACCGGATGGCCGCGGTCTGCGACAGGGTCAGGTCGGTCGGCAGGTTGATGGTGTCCGCGCCGAGCCCGGCGATGACCTGTGCCGCCGCCGCGTTGGCCACCGGCAGCATCACCGAGACCTTCGCCTGCATGTCAGTGGGCAGGCTGCCCGCGGCGCGCAGCTGGGAGAAGACCGACAGCACCCCGATGTCGGCGACCAGCACGCTGCGCACGCCGAGGTCGGCGGCCCGCCGGATCTCGTCCACCACGGCGACCAGCTGATCCTGGCCGCGGGTGGTCGGGGCCAGGCCGGCGCCCCCGGACGCCCGGGTCATCGCTGACGCGTCCCAGCCGGCGCACGGCCGGGCGAACAGGCTCAGCTCGACGCCGGCGCCCGCCGCCATCCGCACCATCTCGGTTATCTCGCCGTCGGTCAGCAGTCCGACGCCGCTGCCCTGCGACACCCGGGTCACCGGAACCTCGAACCGCTCGGACTCCACCAGCACCGCCTCCAGGCAGGCCGGGCCCTCCACGCTGGGAATTTCTACCCGGTACTGCGCACCATCCGGGAAACGCCGCTGTGACGGGCCGGGCGGATACTGGTCCGAGGCCGGCAGCCCCAGCGCGGTGAGTAGATCACTCGTTGTCGAGTCGGTCATCGCACCCCGCCACCCCTGATGAGTTATTCGATATCTCGGACTCAATTCAGTATGCCGTACAAAAGACGTTATCGATAGCGCAGTTTCTCGTCAATAACACGCTAGACTGTCGGTCCGTCGAAGGGAGTCCGTGTCATGGCCCGAGCGGTGCCGGCCGTTACCCGCGCGCTGGATGTGCTGGAGCTGTTCCTGGATCGGAACACGCTCACCGCGCCCGAGATCGCGGAGCGGCTCAAGCTGCCCCGCACCACGGTGCACGAACTCGTCAACACGCTGGTCGACCGCTCCTACCTGATCGCGTCCGAGAGTTCGCCGATCCGGTACCGGCTCGGCATGCGCCTCTTCCAGTTGGGCAACCGGTTCGCCGAGCAGCTCGACCTGGCCCGCGAGGCGCAGCAGGTGGCCGCCGAGGTCGCCGGGGCCTGCGACGAGACGGTGCACATAGCGGTACTCGACGGCGCACACGTGGTCTATGTGGCCAAGGTGGACTCCACCCATCCGGTGCGGATGGTCTCCGCGGTCGGCCGGCGGCTGCCGGCGCACTGCACGGCGGT
The DNA here is from genome assembly GCF_039543385.1 of Rugosimonospora acidiphila. NCBI lineage: Bacteria > Bacillati > Actinomycetota > Actinomycetes > Micromonosporales > Micromonosporaceae > Rugosimonospora > Rugosimonospora acidiphila. The sequence goes on along the minus strand of NZ_BAABJQ010000044.1, from coordinate 39,030 downwards.
GGGGAAGGTACTGCTCGCCGCGCTGTCCACGGAGGCGCTGGAGGCGCGGTACCCGCCGGGGCAGACGCTGCCGGCCATGACACCCAACAGCGTCACCTCGCCGGCCCGGCTGCGCGCCGTGCTGTCCGAGGTGCGCGCGCAGGGGGTGTCGTACGACAACTGCGAATCCAACGACGCCGTGCGGTGCGTGGGCGCACCCGTGGCCGACCACAGTGGAGCGGTGGTGGCCGCGATCAGCATCTCGGTGCCCATCATCCGGTGGAGCCCGGAACGGGAGAAGGAGTGGACGTCGCTGGTGCGCGCCGGCGCGCTGACCCTGTCCCACCGGCTGGGCTACTCCGGTAGCTCTGACGCGATCGGGCTGGAGCGGCTGGCGGTCAGTTCGGCCGGATGAGCACCTTGAGCGCCTTGACCCCGCGGTCGCCGAGCGCCGCCAGCGCCGCGGGTGTCTCGTCGAGGTCGAACCGGTGGCTGATCAGCGCGGCGGGGTCGAACTGCCCGGCGGCGTACAGCGCGACCACGAACCGCCACGCGGCCGGCGACGCCGCGAAGGCGCCCTGCACCCGCAGCTGACCCAGGCTGATCACATCCGGATCGAGCGCCGGCCGGCCCGATCCCGAGATGCCCAGCAGCAGCACGGTTCCGCCGCGCCGGGCCAGCGCCAGCGCGGTCGCCGCGCCCGGCGCCGAGTTGGTCACCTCGACCACCAGATCGAAGCGGGCGCGCAGTTCCGGCTCCGTACCGTCGGCATTGACCAGTACCGCCGTCGCACCGCACGCCTCGGCGTAGCCCACCCGGTCCGGACGATGGCCCAGCATCACCAGCTCCGCCGGTGTGGCCAGCCGCAGCAGCAGCAGGGCGAGCAGGCCGAGCGGGCCGTCGCCCACCACCGCGATGCGGGAACCAGCCGCCGGCATGCCAATCTCCAACAACCCGCTCGCGACGCACGCGGCCGGCTCGATCAGCGCGGCGGACTCGATGTCCCGCTCGGCGGGCAGGGTGTGCACCAGCGCCACCGGCACGGTCAGCCGCTGGGCCAGCGCGCCGGGGTGGGTGAACCCGGTCTCCGCGTACGCGCCGGCGCACAGGTTGGACCGGCCCTCGCGGCACCGGTCGCAGCGCTCGCAGGCGCGCACGCCCTGCGCCACCACCGGTTGACCCACCTCGAGGTCGCGCACCTCCGGGCCGAGTTCCACCACGTGACCCGACCACTCGTGGCCGGGCACGATCGGATAGCAAGCGAAGTCCGCCGGTCGCTGGCCGGCCACCAACTCCAGATCCGATCCGCAGATCCCGACCGCCGCCGGTGCGATCAGCACCTCGCCGGGTCCGGGGCGCGGATCGGGTAGCTCGACGACGCCGTACCGGCCGGGCCGGGAGACCACGAACGCACGCACGGCGGTCAGTCCGTCCACGCGGTCCACGGGCTACGGCGCAACCGGTCCCCCGAACTCTTGGACACTGCGCCAGATCCCCTCCTGAACGTGCTGCCGTGATTGGCAGAACTGACCCGCGCGCGGCGCGCATGCACGGTACGCGAAGCCGATCCGCGACCGTTGGTACAACGGACTGAAGGATGCCACCCAGGTCCCTACCCGCGTCCGTAGACGCGAGCGCCGCGAGCCGGCATAACTCCCTTACATGATGGCCAACAGCGCCGGCCGGCGCATAGAAGCGAATCGGCACCCGAGCGGGCGCGGGCCGGACGCGACCCCCGCCGGTTACGCTGTTCGAAATCTCGGACACATCGTTGTTCACGGTGGAGATAGGCTCGCCCATCGACGGCCGCCTGTCAACGCTCCACATCTTCGCAGGTCACGTTGCCGAACAAGGAGTCCCGGCACAGAGAGCGACGACGGCGAGTGAACCCTTCGACACGCTAAACGTTGACAAGCATTTCTCGATGGTTCTACCGTGCAACCAATATCGGATGGCGTTCGGTATTTCGGACAGGCGGAGTGCCGACGTCGATCTGCAACGCATGTCCAATCATCGAAACCTTCTCCTGCGTGGCCCTTGCACCGCAAACACCGCCCCCCGCCCGCCACACCCCGGGCTTTTGACCTCGACGACCCCTGTGTCTGTCGCGAACCAAGGAGGAGACCGCACATGTCAAACCTGTCCCGAAGGGATGCCCTGCGGTTAGGCGCACTAGCTTCCGTCGGTACGGCCGCAATTGGATCGACCTCGTTCGCCACGGCCGCGCAGGCCGCGGACGCGACGGCGGACGGTACCGGCGCCACCGGGGCCCCCACCGGCACGACGATCCCCACGCCGTCCAGTTGGACCATCAGACCATTCGACAACACGCAGGTGACTCTGTCACCCAGCCTGTTCACCGCCAACCGGGACCGCGTCCTCAACTTCCTGCTCCAGTACCCGATTGACCGCATGCTCGCGGTATATCGCGCGAACGCTGGACTGGACACCCTGGGCGCGCAGGCGCCGGGCGGCTGGGAGACCTTCGACGGCAACCTGCGTGGCCACTACGGCGGCCACTTCCTCAGCGCCATGGCGCTGGCCTACGCGCACACCGGCGACACCGCGTTCAAGGACCGGGTCGACTACTTCGTTACCGCCCTCGGGCAGTGCCAGGACGCGCTGAACGCCACGGTCGGTCAGCCGGCCCCGCCCGCGCCGCCGGTCTCCCGGGTCGCCGGCAAGTTCGGACAGGCCCTGCAGCTCAACGGCCAGGGCCAGTTCGTGTCGCTGCCGACCGGCATCGTCTCCGGCCTGACCGACTTCACCATCTCCACCTGGGTGAACCCGGCGACGGTCAGCACCTGGTCGCGCATCTTCGACTTCGGCACCGGCACCACGCGGTACATGTTCCTGACCGTCAGCGCCGGCTCGGGCCCCCGGTTCTCCATCACCACCGGCGGCAGCGGCGGCGAGCAGCAGCTCAACAGCACCACGCGGCTGTCCTCCAAGCAGTGGAGCCACATCGCGGTGACGCTGTCGGGCACCACCGCCACCATGTACATCAACGGGGTTGCGGTGGCGACCAACGCCAACATGACGCTGACCCCGTCGAGCCTCGGCTCGACCACCAACAACTGGCTCGGCAAGTCGGCCTTCGGCGACCCGCTGCTGAGCGCCTCGCTGGACGAGTTCCAGATCTACAACCGGGCGTTGAGCGCCGCCGAGGTGCAGGCCCTGACCACCTCCGCCGACGGCGGGCTGGGCGGCGGCAACGTCGCCCGGTACACGTTCGACGAGGCGTCCGGGAACACCACGCCGGACTCGTCCGGCAACGGCAAGGACGGTGCGATCACCAACCCGTCGACCGGTGCGCCCGGCCCGAGCCACGCCGGCTACCTGGCCGCGTACCCGGAGCAGCAGTACATCCTGCTGGAGCAGTTCGCGACGTACCCGACGATCTGGGCACCCTGGTACACCTGCCACATGATCATGCGGGGTCTCCTCGACGCGTACCAGCACGCCGGCAACGAGCAGGCCCTGACCATCGTGCTGGGCATGGCGGACTGGGCGTACAGCCGGCTCGGGAATCTGCCGCGTACCCAGCTGGACAAGATGTGGAAGATCTACATCGCCGGCGAGTACAACGCGATGCCGGTGGTGATGGCCGACCTCTACGCGATGACCGGCAACGAGAACTACCTGACCACGGCGCGCGCCTTCGACAACACGTACCTGCTGGACGCGGCCATCGCCAACCAGGACACCATCAACGGCGAGCACGCCAACCAGCACATCCCGCAGTACGAGGGATACCTGGAGATCTTCGAGCAGACCGGGATCGCCGACTACTTCACCGCGGCGTCCAACTTCTGGGACATGGTGGTGCCGCACCGCATCTACGTCGACGGTGGGATGGCCGGCTCCGGTGAGATCTTCGGTGCCCGGGACGTCATCGCGTCCACCATCCAGACGTCGAACGCGGAAAGCTGCTGCGTGTACAACATGCTCAAGCTGAGCCGCAGCCTGTTCTTCCACACCGGCAACCCGAAGTACATGCAGTACTACGAGCGGGGCCTGTACGGGCAGATCCTTGCCTCGCGGGAGAACATCAGCAGCGACACCAACCCGAACCTGACCTACTTCGTCCCGGTCAACCCCGGCACCCGGCGTAGCTACGGCAACCTGGGCACCTGCTGCGGTGGCACCGGCCTGGAGTCGCACGCCAAGTTCCAGGACTCCATCTACTTCACCTCGGTGGACGAGTCTGCGCTCTACGTCAACCTGTACATCCCGTCCACTCTGGACTGGGCCGACCGGGGCTTCAGCATCAGCCTGGCGACGGACTACCCGACCGACCCGGCCGGCACCAGCACGCTGACCGTGAACGGCAGCGGGCAGCTGGACATCAAGCTGCGGGTCCCGTACTGGGTGGAAAAGGGCTTCAGCGTAAAGATCAATGGAAAGGCGCAAAAGGTCACCGCGACCGCTGGCGACTACGTCACGCTGAGCCGGCAGTGGGCCGACGGTGACACCATCCAGGTCGCCGCGCCGTTCTCGCTGCGCATCGAGCGTGCTCTCGACCAGCCGCAGACCCAGACCATCGCCTTCGGCCCGGTCCCGCTGGTCATCAAGAGCTCCGCGACCAGCTACCAGAACCTGACGATGTACCAGGACTACACGCTGAGCCGCGACCTGAGCAAGGCGATCCAGCCGACCTCGACGCCGATGACGTTCACGACGAACGGTCTGACCCTTCAGCCGTTCTACATCGACGACACCAACCCGTACCATGTTTACTTCCACCGCGTGGAGCCCCAGGTGGTGTTCGGCGCCGTGAACAGCGGCGTAACCAACCACGTCGGCACCGACGGCCGGACCTTCCTCGACACGGTCTGGGACCAGGCCCCGTTCGCCGACAAGGGTGACCTTCTGCGCGCCGTGGACCAGGTCTCGTCCGACTGGTACAGCAACGGACTGCTCACCCGCCAGGAACGGGAGGCCGTACTGTCCTCCGCCGGTCGGTCGAACCTCGCGGCGTAATCCGCCGCGAGCTTCCCTCGTTTCCCCCCAACGGATTAACGTAACTCTCGTACCGAGCTCAGTCCGCACCGCGGTAATCGCCCCCGGCGCCCCAGTGGCGCCGGGGACGTGCCTCAACAGAAGGGAACGCCAGACCTATGCGTTACCGACGTTCTGCAATCCTCGCGACCGCGCTCGCCGCGGCGGCCGCCGGCGCGGTGGCCATCGCAATGCCGGCATCGGCCGCGTTGACCACGTCGTGCACGGGCACCGCCTCGGACGTCACGGTCCCCAACGACCTGTTCGTGCCCGCGAACAAGTCGTGTGACCTGACCAACGTGACCATCAACGGCGCCACGACCGTACGCGGGGGCGGCAACCTGCTGCTCACCGACTCGACGCTGAACGGCACGCTGGCCGTGCAGGACAACGGCTTCGTCGACATCGAGCACAGCACGGTCACCGGTGCGGTCAAGCTCAACACCGCCTTCGGCGGCTACGCCCAGAACAGCACGTTGGGCGGGAACGTGACCGCGACCAGCTCGGGCTTCTTCTACAGCATCGGCTCGTCGATGGTCAGCGTGAACTCGACCCAGGGCGAGACCTACCTCGAGTCGGCCCGCATGTCCAAGAACCTGACCACCAGCGGCGATGTCCTCACCGACGTGTACAACAGCGTCATCGAGGGCACCGTGGGCATCAGCGGCGCGCAGACCGGCAGCGTGGTCTGCACGTCCGAGATCGACGGCAACACCACCATCGACGGCAGCACCGCCGCCGATGGCAGCCTGGTGCAGGTCGGCGCCTCGGCGCCGCTGACCGGCTGCGGGTTCGACGTGTTCGCCTCCGGCCTCGCGCTGACCAACAACGCGGCGCCGGTGTACGTCAGCGACAACGTTATCCGCGACAACCTGAGCTGCACCGGCAACGCCACGGCGCCGGTCGGGTCGAGCAGCCGCATCCGCGGCGAGGCGACCGACCAGTGCGCGCCCGCCGCGTCCGGTTCGGTCACGCCCAGCGCCCGGGCGCTCACGCCCAACGCCGCCGCCAAGTCGGTCGCCCCGGCGGCCTCCGCCGGCCGCGACTCCTCGGTGCTGGCCCAGGTGAAGAGCCGGCAGGGCAGCGGCACCTCGGCCGCCCAGCAGGCCGGCCCCGCGGGCATCGGTAGCTGAATCGCCCGCGCCGGGCGGTCGGGCCGTAACCCGGTCGACCGCCCGGCGCGAGCAGGCGTGCGCCGGCCTCGTGCCGGCGCACGTTTGTGCCCCTCCACGTTCGCAGGCACCTTCGCACGCCCCGTAAAGCGCCTCTCGCACCCGTGAAGCACCTTCCCCACCCCCACGTACCTCCGCACCCGCGGGCACCCTCGTGCGGTCGCACAGACCGCGCGACTGGCCCGCGACGTGGCTCCGCGGTGCGATCGGACTCCGGCTCGACGTTCGAGATTCGGCCTTGACGTTCAGGCTCCGGCTTGACGTTCGGGCTCTGTCTTCACGTTCGGGCGCCGCCTTGACGTTCAGGCTCCGGCTTGACGTTCAGGCTCCGGCTTGACGTTCGGGCTCTGTCTTCACGTTCGGGCGCCGCCTTGACGTTCGAGCTCCGTCTTCGTTCAGATTTCGCCTCGACGTCTGGGGTCGGACATAGCCCGCACCGTCCAGCCGTGCACGCCCACGAGGGTGTGCGCGCGCTGTCGCGTGGGCGCGGCGGGCCCCGGCGCGCCTGCCGTGGCCGAGCGCGCGACGAGCCTCACGCGCGCAGGGGGCCCGTTCGCCTGCTGGGGATCGCGCCGAGCCCTGCCGGCCTCTGCCCCGCCGCGGGAAAAGCCACCACCAGCTGAGGATCCTCCATGGCTTGCCGCGCCGCTGGCCCCGCGCCCCCACGCGTTCCCCGCTGAGCCGAACCCAACAGATCAGGCGAAAACCGCTGCCTCGGGGTAAGCGCGAGCAAAGCATCCACGCGTGTTCCACAGCGCGAAACGCTTGCGCCACAAGGAAATTGGCACGAAGCGGTCGCACCCGTCCCGGCCCGACCAAGCCCGCTGGCGTGCCACGCACGCCGGTGCGCCAACCCATCAGGCAAAACACCAGGGGGCCGGTGTGTCCGGGCCGTCGCCCGCCCCCATGTTGAACGCACGGACGGTTGCGCATGCACTCATGCATGGAGAATCACGGTTTCATGTCGGGTCTTGACGGTCTCGGGGCCCGTCCTTATGGTTACCGCATTGTTAACGCTCACACTCTTCGGTGGAACGTCGGATGGGAGTGTCGCGTGGATAGCCGTCGTGCTCCGCGAGGCGAGGAGCGGTCAACCCCCGGTTCGGATCCGGTGGTGGCCGCCCGTGCACATCGTCCGTCCATGATGGACGTCGCACGGCTCGCCGGCGTCTCGCACCAGACCGTCTCCCGCGTGCTCAACGACCATCCGAATGTCCGGCAGAGCACGCGTTCCCGGGTGCTGTGGTCCATGCAGGAGCTCGGGTACCGGCCGAACAGCGCCGCTCGCACGCTCGTGACCGGTCACTCGCGCACCATCGGCGTGATCGGTCTGGACAGCACGCTGTACGGGCCGGCGGCGACCATGCACGGCGTGGACGACGCCGCGCGGCACGCCGACTACCGGGTCAACACCGTCGGCCTGGCCTCCATCGATCGGCTGTCCGTCCTGGAGGCGGTGGAGCGGCTCGCCACCGCCGGCGTGGAGGGCGTGGTGGTCATCGCGCCGCTCTCCTCGGCCAGCGAGGCCCTGGCCGACCTGCCGACCGACATCCCCACCGTCGTGGTCAACGCGCATCCCGAGTCCGGGATCGCCTCCGTGACCGTGGACCAGGCGGACGGGGCGCAGCGGGCCACCGAGCATCTACTGGCCGCCGGACGGGGCACCGTCTGGCACGTGGCCGGCCCGGCCAACTGGTCGGAGTCCAAGGGCCGCGTCGAGGGCTGGATGCGGGCGCTGGACGAGGCCAAAGTCGACGTGCCGCCACCGCTGACCGGCGACTGGAGCGCCCGCTCCGGGTACGAGGCGGGGCGGGTGCTCGCCCGCCTGCCAGAGGTCACCGCCGTGTTCGCCGGCAACGACCACATGGCCCTCGGCCTGCTGCGCGCGCTGCACGAGTTCGGGCGGGCCGTTCCGGACGAGGTCTGCGTCGTGGGCTTCGACGACATCCCCGAGGCCGCATACTTCACCCCGCCGTTGACCACTGTGCGGCAGGACTTCAGTGAGGTGGGCAGGCGCTGTGTGCGGCTGCTCATCGGACAAATCGAATCAACGGGCGACGCCGCCGAGTGCAGCGTCGTCATGCCGGAGCTGGTTGTGCGCCGGAGCAGTACCCCCAACAAAGTCCCCTAGTTCCAGCCAAGTTCGGGATAGGTGACGGCCGTGATTGTTAACGAGCACATACACAGTTGTTTATTTGATGTGAAGCCGTTGACTGTCGCGGTCGGCACCACGGGTGACCCGTACCCGACCCAATCCAGGGAGGTGTGTGGTCCGTGCGGGTGAACTCGACGGACGAAGCGCACGAGCCGAAAGGCTCCGGCCTGCGCTACGACGCGGTCGATATTTCGAAGAAATTCTCCGGCGTCGAAGTCCTCAAGTCCGTAAGCGTGCAGTTCCACGCCGGCGAGATTCACACCCTCGTCGGGGAGAACGGCGCGGGCAAGTCCACGCTGCTGAAGGTGATGGCCGGCGTCTACTCCCCCGACGGGGGAAGCCTGTCGTTGGGTGGCGTGCCACAGCGAGGCCTGACACCCCGCGAGGCACAGTCGCGGGGCATCTACCTCGTACCGCAGGAACCACGGCTCATGCCCGACCTGTCGGTTGCCGAAAACCTCTATGTCGGCGCGCTGCCGAAGGGCAGGCTGCTGGTCAACGTCGACTGGCGCAAGGTGTACGCGAGCGCGGACGCGGTCTTCTCCCGGGTCGGGCTGAAGGTCAATCCGCGGATGGCGGCCGGGCGGCTGTCGATCGCGCAGCAGCAACTCGTCGAGTGCGCCCGCGCGCTGGCACACGACTGCCGGGTCATCTTCTTCGACGAACCCACCTCGCCGCTGACCGCTCACGACTCGGAGCGTCTCTTCGAGCTGATGAACGACCTGCGGGAGCAGGATCTGGCGCTCGGCTTCATCAGCCACCGGCTGGACGAGGTGGACGAGGTCAGCGACCGGATCACCGTGCTGCGCGACGGCGGCGTCGTCGCCGAGGCGGAGCGCGGCGAGCTGACCCGCCAGGAGCTGGTCGGCGCGATGGTCGGCCGCTCGCTCGCGGTCACCCAGCGCGCGCAGCACGCCGAGACGCCGGGCGAGGTCGCCCTGGACGTCCAGGCGCTGTCCTGCCCGCCGGAGGTCAACGGGTTCACGTTGCAGGTACGCTCCGGCGAGATCGTCGGCCTGGCGGGCCTCGTGGGCAGCGGTCGCACCGAGTTCGCCGAGGCGGTGTTCGGACTGCGCAGCCCGACCGCAGGCCGGGTCAAGCTCGGCGAGCGCGACATCACCGCCCGTTCGCCGCGCGGCTGCATCGACGCCGGGCTGGTCTACCTCGCCGAGGACCGGGGACGCAACGGCGTCTTCGCGGACGTGGACATCGCCCGCAACGTGACCGCCGCGACGATCGGCCGGCTGCCGAAGTGGATCGGCACGTTCCTGCGTCCGCGTCAGGAGCAGCTCGTCGCCCAGCAGGCCGCCCAGCAGATGGACGTGCGCGCCGCCTCGATGGAGCTTCCCATCAAGGCGCTGTCGGGCGGAAACCAGCAGCGCGCGCTGCTGGCCCGGTGGGTCGCGGCGGCCCCGAAGGTGGCGATCTTCGACGAGCCGACCCGGGGCGTCGACGTCGGCGCCAAGGAAGGCATCTACGAGATCATCGAGTCGCTGACCCGGAACGGCCTGGCCGCCCTCGTCATCTCCTCCGAGTTGGAGGAGCTCGTGCGCCTGTGCGACCGGGTGTACGCGGTATATGAGGGCCGGGTCGTCGGCGAGGTGACCGGCGACGACATCACCCTGGAGAACCTCGGCCACCTGGCGGTAGGTGCGCAATGACGCGCTGGCAGACAGATCAAGGCCGCTATGAGCCCAACGAGCGGAGCGAGGTGGGGGCGTGAGCACCCAAACAACCGAAGCGAGGCTACGACAGCCCGCCGAACCGACGGTGTACCGCAGGTCGTGGTCCGCGGTGTTTTTGCGCCGCGAACTGCTGCTACTGGCCGTCATGGTGGTGATCGTGCTAGCCAGCGTCGCCCACCATTCGTACTTCTGGACCTCCCGGAACATCTCGTTCATCCTGGCCGACTCGATGGTCATCACGTTCCTCGCGCTGGGCGAGACGTTCGTCCTGCTCAGCCGGGGCGTTGACCTGTCGATCGCGCCCATCATGGGGCTGTCCGCCGTCATCGTCGGGTTCCGCGCGCAGGACCACGGCATGACGCTGCTGCCCGCGGTGCTGCTCGGCGCCGTGGTCGGTCTGGTGCTGGGCCTGGGCAACGCGGTACTCGTGGCGGTGCTGCGGCTACCACCCATCATCGCCACCCTGGGCACCCTGAGCGTCTACGGTGGCCTGCAATTCGTGGTCACCGGCGGGGACCAGGTCGACCACGTACCCACCCAGTACACCGACCTGGGCAGCGAGACGATCGTCTGGGGCATCCCGACCATCCTGCTGATCGGAGTCGCGGCCGTCATCGTGACCGCCCTGGTGCTGCGCCACACCCGCTTCGGGCGGGCGGTGTACGCCACCGGGAACGACCTGGAGGCGGCGTACCGGTCGGGCATCCGCACCAACCAGGTCATCTTCGCCTGCTACGTGATCTGCGGGCTGTTCGCCGGCCTCGCCGGGGTGGTCTACCTGATGCGCACCGGCTCGGCGGTCGCCACCACCGGCACCGACAACAACTCCAACCTCAACGCCATCGCCGCCGCGCTGATCGGCGGGACCGCGCTCACCGGCGGGCGGGGCAGCGCGATCGGCGCCATCGCCGGCAGCGTGTTCCTCTCCCTCACGCTGACCGCCATGGTGTTCGCCGGCATTCCGGCGATCTGGCAGCCGGCCGGTGTCGGCGCGGCGATCCTCATCGCGGTGCTCGCCGACGGTAAGGCCCGGCGGCAGAACAACACATTCCGACTGGGACGGCTTCGGCTGCGGAGGTCCTCATGACGAACATCGCGCTGCCCCGGCGGTTCCGGCTGCCGACCTGGGGCCTGACCCTGGGCGTCGCGCTGATCGCCGAGCTGGTGTATTTCAGCCTGACCACGCGGCAGTTCGCCGGGCACGGCAACGGCATCCTGATCCTCACCGAACAGTTCGTGCCGATCGGAATCCTGGCCCTGGGCGCGGGTGTGGTCATCCTGACCGGCAACATCGACCTGTCGGCCGGCGCCACGGCGAGCCTGTCCGCCATCGTGGTGGGTACCGAACTCAAGCACGGTACGGGCATGGGGCTCGCGATCGTGATCGCGCTCGCCACCGGGGTCGGGTTCGGGCTGTTCAACGGGCTCGTGGTGTCCCTGCTGGGCATCGACTCGCTGCTGGTCACACTGGCCACCCAGTTCATCGCGACCAGCCTGGCGACCTCGATCGGCGGTGAGTCGCCGCCGTACGGGTTCAGCGACATCTTCCAGCGCCTCGGTACCGGCCTGGTCGGGCCGATCCCCTCAGCTCTGGTGCTGTTCCTGGTGCTGGCCATCCTCACGGCTCTGCTGGTGACCCGCACCGGCTTCGGTCGCGCGCTGACGATGATCGGGTACAGCCGGTCCGCCTCGGACTACGCCGGCATCCGCACGTACCGCACGCTGGTGCTGTCCTTCGGCCTCAGCGGCCTGTTCTCGGGCATCGCCGGGCTGGTGCTGGCCGCGTACTACAACTCCGCCCGCGACGACATCGGCACCACCCTGCTGCTGCCGGCCATCACCTGCGTGGTGCTCGGCGGCGTCGACATCTTCGGCGGCAAGGGCCGGATGGCCGAGGTCATCGTCGCCGTGTTCTTCCTGGGCTTCCTGTCCCAGGGGCTGCTCATCTCGGGCCGCAGTTCATTGACCGTAACCATGATCACCGGAATCCTGCTCATCATCGCGCTCGTCGTGAAGCTCACCCTGGAGCGCCGGACGGGCGAGTCGATGGGCAGCGCACTGCGAAGGCTGCTTTCCCAACGCGGGTTCCGCAGACCGATGCGACAGCGGTAGTCGACAGGTCTCGCGAGGAGCTCCACCAACACGCGGCGGCCGAACCGGCCGTCGCCGGGTATCCCCTATCCCCTATCGATCACATTGGTTGTCCCGAAGGAGAGTGGACAATGTCCATGCGACAAGCAAGCGGCTTCACGAAGCGTGCCAAGGTCGGCGCGCTACTGGTTGCCACGGTGATCGGCGTGAGCGCGTGCTCCAGTGGCACGAGCGCGTCGTCGTCCGGTGGCAGCGCGACAAAGGTCAAGGCCGGCGACCCGATCACCGTGGCCGTCGTCCCGAAGCTGCTCGGGCTGGCCGTCTTCGAGGCGAACGTGAAGGGCGCCAAGCAGATCGCGCCCTCGCTGAAAGAGACGATCAACTACACCGCCTCGGTGCAGGCGAGCGGCCCGGACCAGGCGAACATCATCAACGGCCTGGTGAAGAGCAACAACCCGCCGCAGGTCATCGCGTACTCGGCGAATGACCCCACCTCGGAGGTCCCGGCGCTGCAGGCGGCCAAGGCCGCGGGCATCAAGGTGATCGGGTTCGACTCCGACGTCACGCCGTCCGCGCGCGACTACTTCATCCAGGACACCGCGTACCCGGACATGGGCAAGGCGCTCATCGACGCCGTGGTGCAGAAGTTCGGCTCCACCGGCACCATCGGCATCCTGTCCTCCACCAAGGACGCGACCGTCCAGAACGCCTGGATCGACGCGATGCAGGACTACATCAAGTCCAGCTACCCGAACCTGAAGGTCGGCCCCATCGGGTACGGGCAGTCCAACCAGGCCACGTCGCAGACCCAGGCGACCAACCTGATCAACTCCAACCCCGACCTGAAGGCCCTGATCCCGATCGACGGCGCGGCGGTGCCGGGCGCGCTGGCCGCGGTGAAGGCGGTCGGCAAGGCGGGCAAGATCGGCGTGTTCGGCATCGGTGACCCCAACCCGAACAAGCAGTACTTCGAGGACGGCTCGCTGACCGGTCTGTTCCTCTGGGACGAGGTCAAGCAGGGTGAGCTGATCGCCCAGGTGGCGCGCAAGGTGGCCGACGGCACGATGCCGGCGGCCGGTGGCTCGTTCGACGCGGGCGACCTGGGCACGTTCACGGTGAGCAACGACCCGGCTCCGGGCACCATCATCTTCTCGAAGCCGCTCGAGTTCACCAAGGACAACTACATGCAGTACGACTTCTGATCCGTTGCTCCACTGTGGGCGGTGCGATCCCGGTGGATCGCACCGCCCGCGCGGCGAAAAGACCCTTTCAGTGGGTGGGCGTGGTCGATCCGCGCACCATCAGGCGGCAGGGAAGTTTCTCGATCCCGTGTGACGGCCGCCCATCGATAGCGTCGAAAAGCTTCTCGGCGGCCCGGCGGCCGAGCTCCTGCAGGTCCATGTCGATGCTGGACAGCGGCGGCCGCGCGTCGGTGGCCAGGACTTCCCAGTTGTCGTGGCCGATGACCGCTACGTCGTCGGGGATGTCACGGCCCAGTTCGCGCAGCGCGTCCATCGCCCCGCGAGCTATCTGGTCGCTGCCGCAGATCAGCCCGTCGATCTCGGGATGCGCCTCCAGGAGGATGCGCGTGGCGGCCCTGCCCCAGCTCTCCGACCACGAGCCGAAGAACGGCGCCTCCACGGGCTGCAGGCCGGCGTCGTGCAACGCCTGCAACAGGCCGGCCACCCGGTCGTGTGCCACTCCGTACGCCGAGTCTCCGGTGATGATGGCGATCCTGCGCCGGCCGATGCCGAGCAGGTGTTCGGCGGCCAGGCGCCCACCGTGGACATTGTCGCTGGTGATCGAGCAGTCCTCGGGGTGGTCCGACGGCGCGTAGGCGTACACGACCGGCACCGTGATGTCGGGCCCCAGGGAGCGGCGCGGATCCGGCCGGGCGCCGACGATGATGAGACCGTCCACGTGGCGCGACAGGAGCGCGCGCAGCTGGTGCTGTTCCCGGATCGCGTCGCCGCGGGCGTCACAGAGGAACACCGAGGTCGAATCGGCGCCGAAGGCATCCTCGGCGCCCATCATGATGGGGATCGAGAAGCGGCCCTCCAGGTCCGAGGTGAGCAGGCCGACGGTTCCGGTCTGGCCGGACAGCAACCCCTGCGCCAGCGGGTTGGGGACGAAGGAGAGTGCCTCGGCGGAACGGAAGACCTTTTCGCGGGTTGATGCGCGTACCTGCGCCCGCCCGTTCAGGGCTTTCGACGCCGTCGCGACCGAAACGCCGGCCAGGCGGGCGACGTCGCTCAGCGTTGCCGGCTTGCTCTTCTCAACCAATTTCGGTCTCCTGGGACGCTATGTACGGCCTTCTTCTGAAGGCTAGCAGGATGCCGCGCAACCGTGCTTGACCCAGTTCCGGCGCGCATGTTAAGTTGCCGAAAAGCTTTTCTGTCTTTTCGGAGCGGCCGGAAGCGGTCAATAACGAACGAACGAATGACCTCGAGCAAAGGTCGGCCGGTGCTCCGCGTCGAGAATGAAAGGCACCAGACATGGAATCGATAGCTCCTGCTCCACGCCGCAACCGGTTCGCCCTAGCGGCGGTCGCGGTTGCCGGTGCCGTCGCCCTGACCCTCGCCGCCTGTGGCGGCGGAAGCAGCGGCAGTAGCGGCACAGTGTCCATCCCCGAAAATGGCACGGATGACGGGACGACCATCACGCTCTGGTCGCGCGCACCCCTGGAGAAGCAGGCGACCGACGCGGTCAACGCCTACAACAAGACGCACAAGAACCAGGTCAAGCTCGAGCTGCTGCCCAACGACGACGTCGAGGGTAAGGTCGGCGCGGCCGTGCAGACCGACAGCCTGCCGGACATCCTCGCCGGCGACGTCGTGCGGGTGCCCTACTGGACGCAGCAAGGCATCTTCCACGACCTGACCAAGCAGATCGACGCGCTGCCCGAGAAGTCGGAACTGCAGTCCGGGCACATCAAGGCCGGCACGGTCGACGGCAAGGAGCACACCCTGCCGTTCGTCAGCGACATCTCGGTGATGGTCTGGAACAAGGACCTCTACCAGCAGGCCGGGCTCGACCCGAACAAGGGTCCGGCCAACCTCAACGACTTCGTGACCCAGGCCAAGGCGGTCGCCGCGCTGAACAAGAAGGACGTGGCCGGCACGTACGTCGCCGGTCAGTCCGGTGGCGCGCTGGTCTTCACGCTCTTCCCGATGTTGTGGGGCAACGGCGACCAGGCGATCAGCGATGACGGCAAGAAGTCGCTGCTCGACAGCGACTCGGCCAAGAAGGTCTTCAACGCCTACCGTGAGCTGGCCAACACGCCGAACGGGCTGGGGGCCGGGTCGAAGGACGAGACCGGCGCGACGTGGACCGCACCGTTCCAGAACGGGAAGATCGGCGTCATGCAGTACCCCTTCACGGCGGTCAGCGCGCTGTTCAAGTCCTCGCCGTTCCAGATCGGCGTGGCGCCCATCCCCGGCGTCGACAGCGGTTCCTCGACCTTCCTCGGCGGGGACGCCATCGGCATCACCAAGGACTCCAAGCACGTCGCCCAGGCCTGGAACTTCCTCGCCTGGCTGATGAGCGAGCAGGCACAGCAGACGGTGTTCGCCGACAACAACGACACCGCGTCGAACTTCAAGACGCTGGAGAGCGGCTACAAGGACGCCGATCCGCGCACGCTCATCGGCAACGGCACCATCAAGACCGGCCAGACGCCGATCGCCACGAACTTCAACGACGCGTTCAACGCGGCGGGCAGCCCCTTCCAGATCCTCTTCCAGGACGCCGTCTGGGGCGACGCATCGAAGATCGACGCAGACAACCAGGCGATCACCACCGCACTCGGACAGTGACCGCGCGCTAGAAACGCACCAAGCGCACATCCCAGCCGGGAACGGCGGTAGTCGAGCCGTTCCCGGCTGTTGCCGGACACCCCTCGCACAGTCCTACGGAGGTCAGACCATGGCCCCACCGACGTCGCTGACCCCGGTCCTTGACAAGGCGCCACCGCGCCAAGCGCGTCGTGCCGCATTCCGGTCCAAGAAAGCCCGCGCCGAGAACCGCACCGGATGGCTCTACGCCGCTCCGACCGCGATCCTGCTCCTGCTGTTGTTCGTCGCCCCGATCGTCGTGGTCGTCGTCATGGCGTTCTCCCACTGGACGCTGCTCGGGGGGGCCCAGGGCAACAACTTCCCGGACAACTTCACCAACCTGTTCAACGATCCGCTGCTGCCGCAGTCCATCTGGTTCACCCTGAAGTACACCGTGGTCACCACGGTGATTCTGATGCCGGTGGCCCTCGGGCTCGCCCTGCTCGTGCAGGAGTCGCGGCGGTGGAACAACTTTCTGCGCACCGCGATCCTGATCCCCTCGGCGCTCGGTATCGCGTCGGCCTCCCTGCTGTTCTACGCGCTGTACTCACCTCAGGTAGGCCCGATCACGCACATCCTGGAGGATCTGGGCGGCGCCGGCGGCCAGTCCTCCATCCTCGGGACACCGGGTGGCGCGCTGTGGGGCACGGTGATCCTCGTGGTCTGGCGCTTCGCCGGCTTCTACATGCTGCTGATGATGGTCGGCCTGCAGGCCATTCCCGTCGAGGTGTACGAGGCGGCCCGGCTGGACGGGCCGGGCCGGTGGAAGACGTTGACGAGCATCACGCTGCCGCTGCTGCGCCCCACCGTCGCGATGACCATGATCCTGTCGGTCACCGGCTCGCTGCTGGCCTTCGACCAGTTCTACATCCTGACCAAGGGCGGCCCGAACAACTCGACCATGACGATCGTCCAGCTGATCTACCGCGATGCCTTCGAGACCCACAAGGACCTCGGCATGGCCGCGGCGCTGTCGGTTCTCCTGCTGTTGGCGCTCGTGCTGGTCAACATCGTCCAACTGCGCGCGCTGCGCGTCGGCGCGGACGAGGAGTAGCAGGAGATGAAGAAGTCAGTCGCATCGCAATCCGTCTACTACCTCCTCACCACGGTGATGGTGGTGGTGTTCATCATCCCCCTCGTCTGGGCGGTGGTCAGCTCGGTGTCACCGAGCCCGGGCACGGCGCAGATCCACGGGTACGGCTTCAAGAACTACGAGACCCTGTTCTCCTACGGGTACGGCCTGCCCAAGTACCTGATGAACTCGCTCATCATCTCGATCGGCGCGACCGCCCTCACGCTGGCGCTGGCGGCCACCGGAGGCTACGCCTTCGCGCGCTTCCGGTTCCGGGGCAAGAACGTGTTGTTCGTACTGGTGCTGTCGATCATGATGATCCCCTACGCCACCCTGCTGATTCCGCTGCTGGTGTGGATGAAGGACATCAGTCTGCAGAACTCGCTGTTCAGCGTCGTGCTCGTGCTGACCCTGTTTCAGATCCCGTTCGGCATCTTCATGATGCGCACCTCGTTCACCGCCGTGCCGCGCGACCTGGAGAACGCGGCCCTGATCGACGGATGCAGCTCGTTCCAGGCCTTCCGTCGAGTCATGATCCCGGCGGTGCGCCCCGGCCTCATCACGGTGGGCCTGTTCGCATATCTGGCCGCCTGGAACGACTTCATGGTCTCCCTCTACCTGCTCAGCAGCAATAACGCCCCGCTACCGCTCGCGCTGGTCAACATGCGCCAGCAAACCATGGGCGTCATCGATTACGGATCGACCACCGCCGGCGTCGTCGTGCTGACCATCCCGGCAGTGATTCTGTTCCTCGCTCTGCAGCGCCACTACATCCGGGGCTTCGCCTCGGGCGCGGTGAAAGGATGACCCACACAGTGAACGATGGTCACAACGCGACCCAGCCGGACGGCGTCACTACCGCTCGCCTCACGGTCGCGCCGGTCGCGCCAGGTACGGCAACTCTGCTCCCGCTGGGGATCGACAAGATCCGCATATCCGGCGGGTTCTGGGGGCACCGGCAGCAGCTAAACCGGGACGCCATCATTCCCCACATCGCCCGTTGGCAGGAGCGGGTCGGCTGGACGGCCAACTTCGACGCCGTCGCGAACGGCACCGTCGGCCACACCCGCTCCGGCCGCGAATTCTCCGACTCGGAGGTGTACAAGCTCCTCGAAGCCATGTCATGGGAGATCGCCCGCACCGGCGATGAGGAGTTGGAACAGCGACTGCAGAGCATCGTCGAACGGATCGCGTCGGCCCAGCAACCCGACGGCTATCTCAACACGCGCTTCGGCAACGCCGACCAGCCGTCCCGCTACTCCGACCTCGAATGGGGCCACGAGCTCTACTGCTACGGCCACCTCATCCAAGCGGCCGTAGCCCGGATCAGGTCCGGACATCACGACCGGCTCGTCGAGATCGCGTGCAAGGCGGCCGACCACGTCTGTGACACCTTCGGCCCCGACGGCCTGGCGGGGGTCTGCGGCCACCCCGAGATCGAGACCGCGCTCGTGGAGCTCTACCGTGCCACCGGAGTGCGCCGGTACCTGCGGCAGGCCCGCGTGTTCCTGGACCGGCGGGGACGCCACAGCCTGCAGGACATCGAGTTCGGGCGGTCCTATTTCCAGGACGACATCCCGATCGCGGACGCGCAGGTGCTGCGCGGGCATGCCGTGCGGGCGCTGTACCTGTCCGCCGGCGCCGTGGACGCCGCGGTCGAGGCGGACGATTCCCCGACGGTCGAGGCCGTGGAGCGGCAGTACCAGCGCACGCTTCAGCGGCGGACCTACCTGACCGGAGGCATGGGCTCACACCACCAGGACGAGGCCTTCGGCGACGACTTCGAGCTGCCGCCCGACCGCGCGTACTGCGAGACCTGCGCCGGCGTGGCGTCCATCATGGTCGCCTGGCGCCTGCTTCTCACCACCGGCAACCTGGCCTACGCCGACACCATCGAGCGCACCCTCTACAACGTGGTCGCTGCCTCACCGAGCACCGAGGGCACGGCGTTCTTCTACACCAACCCGCTGCACCAGCGCGTCGCCGGCCAGCCCAGCGACCCGGACGAGGTCAGCCCCCGCGCACACGCCCAGCTGCGCGCACCCTGGTTCGAAGTCGCCTGCTGCCCGCCGAACGTCGCCCGTACCCTCGCTCAACTCGCGACCTACGTCGCGACCACGAACCGGGACGGCGTCCAACTGCTCCAGTACGCTCCGGGCACCATCCACGCCTCGCTCGAGGACGGGCAGGACGTGCGGCTCGACGTGTCCACCCGCTACCCGGACGACGGCGAGGTGACGGTGACGGTGGTCGCCGCGCCCCGCGACCGGTGGACCCTGACCCTGCGCATCCCCTCCTGGGCGGACGGCGCCACCGTCGAGGTCGACGGCCAGGTGTCGCGCGCGCAGGCGCCGTCCCACACCGTTCACGACGCCGCGGCGGACAGTCGCATCGTCCTCCGGCTCCCGATGGAGCCGCGCTGGACCACCGCCGACCCGAGAATCGACGCCGTGCGTGGCACCGTCGCGGTCGAACGCGGGCCGCTCGTGCTGTGCGCGGAGTCGGTCGACCTCCCCGGCGGGGCTGACGTGCAGGCACTGCGCATCGATCCCAAGCAGCCGCCGCGGCCGGTGGGCGACGGTGCCGTCGCGGCCGGGGTGCTCTTCGTGCCGAACGGTGGGATCGAGCAGCCCTACGGGCGCCTCGATGCCTACATCGAGGACGCGTACGACATCGAGCTGCCGCTCGTTCCCTACCACCGGTGGGCCAACCGCGGACCGAGCACCATGCGGGTGTGGATACCGACACGGTGAGGCGCCAGGCCGGCCCCGCAACGGGATCCGCGATCGCACCCGCGTCTTAGCGGTCGCGCCAACCCCGTCACGGCGTCACGGCACAGGCTCGCGCATATCGATCAGCAGCAAAGGTCGCCCCGTGCCGGATGAGCCGGCACGGGGCGACTGTCATGGCGCCGCGGCTGGTGCGCCGCCAATCCACGAACGGACGGTCAGCTCGCCAGGGTGATGGCGATGCTCGTCGCACCCGAGTTGGCGGTGACCGTGTGCGTCGAGGCGTTGTAGGTGCCGCCGCTGACCGAGTTCACGCCGACCGACAGGAAGATCGGCAGCTGGATGGAGACCGCACCGCCCGGCAGGCTGCCGGACAGGTTGACCGTGACCACCCGCGTGCTCGGCTTGGTCACCGAGATGGACACGCCGTAGGTCGAGCGCGAGCCGCTGCTGACCGAGTACGAGTTGGTCAGGTTGGAAGCGCTGATGGTCTGACCGGAGGCGATCCAGGTGTTCGGGATGCCCCGACCGATGTAGAGCGGCCGGGTGTAGGTGTAGGGGCCGCTGCCGGTGGCCGACAGGCCCTCGGCGACGATCGACTGCAGCAGGCCCTCCTGCTGCGCGGAGATCGGCCAGGCGTACGGGATGGCGCCGAATTCTGGGCCGGCGTGGTTGCCGATCCACGGGTTGGAAGTGCTGGGCCCGGAGCCGTTGGCCTCCCACCAGGCGTTGGGGCCGCCGGTGGTGGTGGCGATCTGCCAGGCGTAACTGGTGATCGGCAGGTCGCGGTAGTTGCTGCCGAACAGGCCGTTCGAGGCGTACGCGGTGTTGTACGCCGTCGAGTACCCGTTGAAGGCGCCGAACGTCGGGTACGGCAGGCTGTGCGAGGCCAGCCGGGCGAAGCCCATGGCGTACATGGCGTCCGACTGTGCCGGGTCTCCGATCACGCCGTTGAGCGTGCCGCCCATCAGCATCGTCGACCACTGGTTCTGACCCACCCAGACGGGCGAGGCCCAGTTGGCGTCGTTGTAGGTGTTGCACCGGTTGGACGTGTTCGCCTGGTCGATCACGCACGGCAGGTAGCTGAAGCCATGCGCCGACTCGTTGTTGGCGACCAGGGTGTTGGTGTGGCTGAGCAGGTTGTTGTACGCGGTGTTGGCGTACTGCGCCTCCGTGGTGTTGCCCAGCCGGGTGGCGATGTACTTGTACGCCGCCAGGCCCTCCAGCGCCGAGTAGTCGTCGAACAGCCAGCGGCCGGACGAGTCGTTGTCGAAGCTGGCCTTCAGTGAACCGTCGGAGGACAGCTGCCCGGAGTAAATGGTGTGCATGATGGTGTAGAGGCTCGGACCCCACTGGCTGGAGCCGCTGGCGTCGTCGTGGAAGTACTGGCTGACGAACGCGGTGTCGTTGGTCTTGGCCAGGTAGTACGCCCAGGTGGCCGGGGTCTTCCAGTCACCGTCGTAGTACCAGTTGGCGCCGTGCTCGTTGAAGTTGGTGGCCTGCGAGATCCGCGCGGTGAGCAGAAGGTTCTGCGCGTCGTGGTAGTCGCCGGTCTCCAGCCGGGAGTTGAGTTCACCGGGCACGTCGTGGTTGAGCAGCCAGGAGTAGTTGTCCGCGCCGGAGAACTGCGCCTCACCGACCTGCATCATCAGCCCGTAGACGGTGCCGGCCTTGTACGCGTTGACCAGCGCCGTGCCGGGGTTGGCCAGGCTGCCGGTGTTGGGCAGGGTCAGGTTCGGCAGGCCGAAGCCGGCCGTCTCCCCGATGCGCCCGTTCCAGTACGCGGCCATCTGGGCGTCGGCCGTGTCGAAGCTCGGCGCGGCGGACGACAACGTGGTGCCGGTCGGCAGCGCGGCGCCGTTGCCGAAGTTGTCGACGGCCACCACGTAGTCGTGGTTGCTCGTCGCGTGCGCGGCCACGGTGTTCAG
Organism: Rugosimonospora acidiphila; assembly: GCF_039543385.1. NCBI lineage: Bacteria > Bacillati > Actinomycetota > Actinomycetes > Micromonosporales > Micromonosporaceae > Rugosimonospora > Rugosimonospora acidiphila. The sequence continues at coordinate 17,385 of NZ_BAABJQ010000044.1, read as the reverse complement.
CGACGTGCTGGTCAGCCGGACCAGGTTCGTGCCGGTGCCACCCGGGTCGATGGTGACCGAGGCGCTGCCGTTGTTGGTGACCGACACCCGCGTGTAGACCAGATCGAACGCGTGGCCGCTGATGGTCACCTTGTCGGCGAACTCCTTGATGGACACGGCCACCGACCCGGAGGTGAACGAGGTGGTCATGGCCGGCAGGTAGCCGGACTCCTGGGTCCACTGCACCGACTGGGCGGCGCGGTTGCCGCCGTAGTGGTAGATGCTGAACGAGTACATCGAGCCGCAGATGTTGGTGCCGTTGTTGTTGTACGTGGTCGGCACGCCGCGGGCGAAGAACGAGCCGGACAGGTACTGCAGCACCGGCCAGTAGTTGCCGTCCCAGCCCAGCGCGGTCTCGTTGGCGAAGCCCTGCCCGAGCGGGTCGGCCGGCACCGGGAAGTTGGTGCCGTACGCGTTGGGCAGGCTGGAGTTGTTGCAGGCGTTGGGTGCCACGGCCGGGATGCCCAGGTAGGTGGTGGTCCCACCGCCGCCCGACGAGTTGACCACCCAGCTGAACGACGCCGAGCCGGCGGCACCGGTGCCGTCGGTGGCCGTGACCACCACGGTCGACGTGCCGGCCGTGTTCGGGGTGCCGGTGATCAGGCCGCTCGTGCTGATGGACAGCCCGTTCGGCAGGCCGGTGGCGGAGAAGTGCAGCGTCTGGCCGGAGGCCGAGTCGCTCGCGCTGATCTGCAGCGACACCGAGGTGCCGGCCGTCGTGGTGCGGGTACCCGGGTTGGCGACGGTCACCGTGTTGCCGCTGGTGGTTCCGCCGTTGTAGGACGGGATGCGCCACACGCGGGTGGTGGCCGTCGTGCAGGGCAGCTGCACCAGCACCGTGTTGTTGGCGGTCGTGTCGCCCGTTGGCACGATGCACTTACCCGAGTTCGACGCCACCAGATTGAAGGTGTTCGTCGCACCCGACACCGACACCGGCGTCAACGTGAACCGCTGACTCGTCGCACCACTACAGGTCAATTGCTGCACCGCCGCGTTGTCAGCCGTAGAAGACCCCGCGACACCCACACACAGACCCGCGAACGACGTCACCGTATACGTCGCCGTCGTACCCGACACCGGCGCGAACGTCCAACCCTGATTCGACCCGTTGTTACACGAATACTGGATCAACTGCGTACCCGGCGACGTCGACGAGTACGGATCATCCATACAGTTCCCGCTGGCCTGATTGACCACCGTACTGGTGAACGTCACCGCGGCCGAGGCGGCTTGTGCTGTGGCCACTGTGGACAGTGTGGCCGCGACGAGCACGAGCACGGCACCGGCGGCGAACCGTCTGTGCCGTCGCGTCCTGAGCCCTTTGCTCACATGCTCCTCCTTGAGGGGGGTGGGACGGCGGCCGGCGTGAGGGCCGGCCGGGGTACGGGAGCGGCGCACGCGTACGGGCGGGTCACCGCGCGAACAGAATGATGCATATCGATTCGATATATCGAACTGCATTCACATCCTGCGCAAACGGTAAGGCCCCAAGACATCGACTGTCAACGACATGTCATCCGGCCGGAACGGAGTTCCCCGCACGGTATCGGCGCGCGCCTCGGGCCATCCCGAGGCGCGCACGGACCGGCCACCACCAGCGGCGATCGCGGCCCATCGACCAGTCCAGCCGTGCGGCGTTCGATATTTCGAACAAGATTTCGGGCTCGGCGCTCGGCCGCACGCGGCGGCGCTATCGACCCGCGGAGCGGCAGGATCGCGGGGACGTCGCGTGGCAACGATTGTGCAAGCGGACCGCCACGCCCGCGCCGAAAGCCCCGCCGCTGAGCGAGTCTTGGTGGGGATCCCGCCCAGACCGGGAATCCCCACCAAGACCTGACCGGCCAAGCCGGCACTGAACTCCACTGTGGAGCGTGCCGGCCGTCGGGCAGGCATCGCACTTTTGGATCGTCGGGGCGGTCGGCGACCGCGTCCAGCGGTCGACCGGCCCGCCCGTTATCCGGTCACTGACGACCGCGGCGCGTCGTCAGGCGATGACCGCCTGGCGGCGGGCCCGCGCCCGCAGCCGGTGCAGCACGTCGTTGCCGCCGCGGCCGAAGTAGTCGTGCAGCCGGCGGTACTCGCCGTACAACGCGTCGTACCCGTCGGCGCGGGCGGTATCCGGTTGGTACACGGCCGCCCGGGGTGCGCTCATCTCCTCCGACGCCCGGTAGATGTCGGGGTAGGCGCCGGCCGCCACGGCCGCGTGGATCGCCGCGCCCAGCGCCGGCCCCTGCTCCGCGGCGGTGGTGGCCACCGGGCGCCGGGTCACGTCCGAATACAACTGCATCAGGTACGGGTTGCGAATCAGGCCGCCGGCCGCGACCAGCTCGGTGACCGGCAGGCCGGCCGACTCGAACGCCTCGATGATGGTGCGGGTGCCGAACGCCGTCGCCTCCATCAACGCCCAGTAGGTGTCCTCCGGCCGGGTGGCCAGGCTCTGCCCGACGATGACCCCGGTCAGGTCGTGGTCGGCGAGCACGGAACGGTTGCCGCTGTGCCAGTCCAGCGCCACCAGCCCGTGCGCCCCGACCGGCTGGGCGGCGCCGAGCCCGGACAGCAGCGTGTGCAGGTCGACTCCCTCGCGACGGGCCCGCGCATGGTACGACGGGGGCACGCAGTTCTCCACGTACCAGGCGAAGATGTCGCCCACCCCGCTCTGCCCCGCCTCGTACCCCCAGAGCCCCGGTGAGATCCCGCCCTGCACCACGCCGCACATCCCGGGCAGCTCGGCCAGCCGCTCACCGTTCATCACGTGGCAGATCGAGGTGCCCATCACGGCCAGCATCTGGCCGGGGCGCAGTGCGCCAACGGCGGGCGCGGTCACGTGCGCGTCGACGTTGCCGACCGCCACCGCGATGCCCTCGGGCAGCCCGGTCCACGCGGCCGCCGTCGCGGTGAGCCCGCCGGCCCGGGCGCCCAGCTCCGACAGCGGGTGGGCCAGCTTGTCGGTGACGAAGCCGGCGAAGTCGGGGTCCAACGCGGACAGGTACGCCGACGACGGGTACCGGCCGTCCTGGAGGATGCCCTTGTAGCCGGCGGTGCACACGTTGCGCGTCTCGACGCCGGCCAGCTGCCAGGTGATCCAGTCGGCCGCCTCGATCCACCGGTCGGTGCGCGCGTAGATCTCGGGGTCCTCCGCCAGCAGCTGGAGGCCCTTGGCGAACTGCCACTCCGCGGAGATGCGCCCACCGTAGCGGCCGAGCCACCCCTCCCCCCGGCGGACCGCCAGCTCATTGATCTGGTCGGCGTACGGCTGGGCGGCGTGGTGCTTCCAGAGCTTCGCGTACGCGTGTGGCCGGTCCGCGAACTCGGGCAGCTGGGACAGCGGGGTGCCGTCGCGCAGCACGGGCAGCGCCGTGCACGCGGTGAAGTCGATGCCGATGCCGATCACCTCGCGCGGCTCGACGCCCGCCGCGCGCACCGCCTCCGGCACCGCCTCGCGCAGCACGTCCCGGTAGTCCTCCGGGTCCTGCAGCGCCCAGCCCTGCGGCAACTCCTCGCCGCCGAGGGTCCGATCAATCACGCCGTGCGCGAAGGGGTGCACGGCACTGGCCAGCTCCGCCCCGTCCTCAACGCGTACCACCAGGGCCCGGCCCGACAGGGTGCCGAAGTCGATCCCGACGACGTAGCTGGCCATCCGAACTCCTGTCAGTCAGTGCGGTGCCGACGCTTGGCTCAGGCCGCTATCGGCCGCCCGTGTTCGAAATACTGAACACGCGCATAACGTGTGTGCATAGGCTGGCCCATCGACGGCCGGCTGTCAATGCCTTCGGGTTGGCCCGCCCCCCTTTGCGGGCAAGGGTTTTCGCCTACGCTTGCGGTCTCGCCGGCCATCGACCGGTCCGATCCCGGGCTCGGTCGAGAGCGGGAGCGGCACGAGCGGTAGGCCGCCCGTGCCGGATGTTGTTCGGTATATCGGACATTCATTCGCTTTTTTGGGCCGTTTTCCCGACCCGGGAAGCGCGGATGCCCGGTGCCGGCGGGCATTCCACCCACCGGCACCGGGCCTCTCGGCTGGGTCGCGCTAGCACGACCCAGGAAAACGGATCAGGAGAACGAGAAGGTCGCGCTGTGGGTGGTGCCGTCGCTCAGCTTGAGGTCCAGCTGGCCACAGGTGCCCTTCCAGCCCTTGTCCGTCTGCCAGGTGTACACGTACTGCTTGGTCGCCGGGTCGTAGTGCAGCCCCGCCGACCTGAGCTCGGACACCGCCGGGCCGCTGGGCGTGTCGGTGCCGCAGTACATCGGCTGGAACTGCGGGGAGCCGGCGAGCACCGAGGTGCCCTGGTCACCGCCGATCCCGAAGCTGACCGGCACCGCGGCGCCGGCCGGCGCCGAGTTCACCGTCGGTTCGTCGCCGACCCGGCCCGAGAAGCCCTGCCAGTCGAGAACGTTCTCGACCTGGACCTCCTTGAGCCCGACCGCGAAGCCGGTCTGCCGGGTCATCAGCACCCGTACCTGCTGCGCGGTGACCGGAGCGAAGTCGACCTCGTTGTAGTTGGCCTGCGGCGTACCCGGCGAGTGCGCCTGGTTCGGTATGTCGACCCAGTTCGTACCGTCGAAGTACTGCACCGAGTACGAGCTCGGTTCTCGGTAGGTGTTGCCGCCGGAGCCGAACTGTTTGTTGCTGTAGAAGTACAGCTTCACATTGTTGATCTGGGTCGGTTTTCCGAGGTCCACCTGCAACCAGTCCTGGGCGTTGGGCGAGCCCACGTCGCCCCAGATCGGGTTGGTGCCGACGTACGAGCCCGACGTCACCGGCAGGCCGCTGATGGTGAATCCGTCCACCGCGTTGGCCGGACTGGTGCGCTGCGAGGCCGGGGTGGTGGTGGTGAACGAGGCCGTGGCGGTCTTGCCCTGGGCCAGGTTGGTCACTCCGCCGGTGGTCGAGGAGATGTCCACTCCCGCCTTCTGGAAGCTGTCCACCATTCGCGCGTTGTCTGACAGGCTCACCTGGGTGGCCGTCTTCAGCGGCACGGCGGCGTGCGCCGAGACCTGCGTCGCGCTGCCGTCGTTCACGGTGACCGCGCCGGTCGCCGAGTTCCACGTCACGTGGGCCAGGTCGTCGACGGTGAACGCGCGCTTGCCGTCGATGTACAGCGAGTACCCCATCGGGGCGTTCGGGTAGTAGACGGTCCCGCCCGGCTTCTGCCAGACGATGGTCAGGTTGCTGCCGTGGTAGCTGAGGTTGTTGGCGGTGAAGTGGTCGTACCCCATGTCGATCGGGTACAGCTCCACCTGGTTGTCCAGCCGCGACTGCAGGCCCGCGATGTCCTGGAAGAACATCCAGTTGAAGGAGCCGAGCACGTCGTCGTGGATACCGGAGCGGCCCAGCGTCTGGGTCGTCGGGTTCCAGTTGAAGAAGTACTCGTTGTTGTCCGGGAACTGGTTGTTGCCGTTGATGTCCTCGTTCCAGGCCAACCACTCGATCAGCTGCCGGTACATGTCCGGCGTGATGTACTGCGACGGGTACTTGCGCAGCGCCGACGAGTACAGCATCGCCTGCAGGGTGGCGTTGATGTTCGAGAAGTTGTTGGTGCCCTGCGAGCAGGCTGCGCAGGCGATGTCCGCGGCCTGGTCGGCCTGGTCGGCGGTGTACACCGGGAAGATCGGGAAATCCGCGGAGCTGGCGTAGTACCGCAGCGCCTGGGTGTACTCGGCGGTGTCCGGCGGGATGCCGTTGATGAACGGTGTGAAGTTCTGCTGGTCCTTCCAGCAGACCAGGTTGCCGGTGGTCAGGTCCTTCTGCAGGAACACGCCGCCGGGGCAGGTGACCGTCGGCTTGGTGCTCGAGATGATGGTCGCGTTCTTGCCGTTGCCCGACGAGTCGGTCGCGGTCGCGCCGCTGGCCTCGTCGAACTTGTAGGACGCCACGTTGCCCGCGCCCGGTTGCCCACCGGCCAGCGCCTGCACGTCGGTCGCCGGCAGGGCGTGGTCGTAGATCTGGAAGTCGTCCACCTTGGCGTTGAGGTACGGGTCCCCGAACGCGGAGCGGCCGATCCAGTTCTGGTTGGTGTTGCCCAGGTTCGACGGGTGCAGCGTCATGTTGGCGTTGGTCGACACCGGGTTGCCGTTGACGTACAGGGTTCCGGTGGTGCCCGACAGCGTCACGGTCAGCAGCGACCACTGGTTCAGCGGCAGCTGCGAGGTGGCGTTCAGCTGCTGCTCGGCCCCGCTGCCGCCGGTGGTGATGGCGAACCGGGGACCGCTGCCGGCGTTGACCGTCAGGAACATGTAGGTGCCGGTACCGGTGCCGATGTCGAACACCCGCGACCAGGTGGTGTTCGCGCCCGGGTTGACCCAGGTCGAGATGGTGAAGTCGGACAGGCCGCTGACGATGCCGGTCGGCATGCTCACGTACTCGCTGCTACCGGAGAGCGGAACCGCGTTACCGATCTTCCCCGTTACCCGGGGTCCGGTGGCGACCGTGCCGGTGCCGGTCGGCGTGTTGGTCACCGGGCCGCTGGCCCACAGGTTGTTCAGCAGGGCACTCTTGATGCCGCTGGCGATGTCGCTCATCTGCGACGACTTGGCGGTGTTGCCCACCAGCGCGTACTCCTGCGACGCGGCCTGCGCGCCGGCGTACCAGTACGAGCTCTCGGTGCGGTCCTGCGGCCGGGTGCCGTAGTACTTGAACGCCACCGAGTCGGCGTCGTTGCCCGGCAGCGTGCCGGACGAGTACTCGATCAGATCGTTCTTGTTGGTGTCGATCTTGCCGAGCGTGCCCTCAAGGTCACAGTCGCTGTACTCGGCCAGGTTGTTCACCACCGACGTCGGACCGCCGTGGATCAGGTAGCTCTGCCACGCCTGGGCCGAGGTCCACTGCTCGTAGGTGTTGTTCCAGTTCCCGGTGTTGCCCGGGTTGTCGTGGTACGCCTGGCACGCCGACTCCTCACCCTGGGACAGCCAGGAGCCGTACGAGTACTCGGGATCGCGCCAGTACTCCAGGTCGTTCATCCGCATCGGCACGGTCAGCGAGATCTGGTTGTTGTAACCGAGCGCGCCTTCCAGGTCGACCGGGAACTGGTAGTCGTTGCCCGGGATGTTGCCGTCGAACGTGTTGTACCGGTTCTCCCAGGTGCGGTAGTAGGAGATCTTCTCCACGTTCGCGTCCGGCAGGTCGACGTACGGCACGGTGTCCACCCAGAACTGGTTGTACTCCTTCATCTGGGTCAACCAGGCCGTGTTCGGGTCGTAGCCGCGGTAGCGCTGGTAGTCGGTCAGCGACTGCGGGATCTCGGTGGCGATCGCGCCGAGCTGCAGCTTCAGGCTGATCGACGCGTTCGGCGCCAGCGTCACGGTGCGGGTCAGCGCGTTGCCGCTGGCCGTGAAGCCGTCCCCGCTGAATCGCGGGAAGATGGTGGTCAGCGCGTAGCGGATGGCCACCGTACCGGTCAGCTCGGAGTTGTCCGCCGAGGGCGTGGTGGCGATCGGCGAGCTGGCGGTCAGCGTCGTCGTGGTCGACGTGGTACCCGTGTTGGTCAGGGTCAGGTCGGTGACCGCGACGTCGTTGTCGGTGATGAACTTCTTCTCCGCGATGTTCAGCGCGCCGGCGTTGTACACGCCGGAAAAGTAGCTCGGGTACTGCAGCTGCTTCGAGGTGTCCTCGGTGACCGTCGCGCCCGAGACCGCCACGGTGTACAGGTTCTGCGCCGCACCGGTGGTGGGCGGCTGCCGGTAGGCGTACCCGCCGCCGCCGTTGGCGCCCGTGCCGCCGGCCTGGAAGCCGAGCTGGCGCTCGGACGTGCTGTACATGTACAGCGCCCGGCCCCGGGTCATCAGCGGGTCGGAGTCGTTCAGATAGGGGCGGGCCAGGATCCGGTCGAACCAGTACGAGGTGCCGCCGGCCGCCACGTCGGCGTCGTAGATGGTCTGCAGCTCGCTCTTTGACGGGTCGAACGTCCCGGGCGGTGCGGGCACCGGGTCGGCCGAACCGACGAACGGCGGGGTGCCGGGGTCCATGCCCGCCGGCTCGCCCGGGTGGTACGTCGCGTGCGCCGTGCCGGCGGTGGCCACCATGCTGGCGACCATCGCGAAGCAGGCGATCAGGGCCTTGGCCGCCAACCGGCGCGGCGCCCGGCGCCGGCCGTTCGTCCGCGCCAGGCTCGCCGCCAGCTCACGCTCCTCGGCAGGCACTGCTCTGGATCTGGATCGTGGTCGTAACATGCGCGTCCGTTCCCTCTCCTTGTGCGTTGGTTGGCAACTACTAGGACAGGCTGGTCTGGATGGTGGTGACGATCGCCGCGCCGCGGGTGAGCAGGTCGGTGGCCTGCGCGTCGGTCAGCGCCCCGCCACGCAGCGCGCCCACGGCATCGGGGAAGTCGCCGGCCAGCACGCCGCTCGCGTCGGCGGGCCGCCCCGCCCGCAGCAGTGCCTGGGCCTGGGTCAGCACCACCGTCAGCGAGTTGGTGGCACCGGCGCCGTACGGCTGGGCGGACACGTAGTCCAGCAGCCCGGCGACCTGACCGTCGACGATGAGGCCGGCCAGTTCACTCGGCGGCAGGCCACGCTGGTAGATGCGCACGTCGTCGACCAGGCCACCCAGGAACGGATCGGCCGGACTCTGCGAGCGGCCGATCCAGTTGTTCGGCGTGTTGCCCAACGGGGCCGGGTACAGGCTGATGTTGGTGTTCTGGCCGACCTGTACGCCGTTGACGTACAGCCGGGCCGTCAGCGCCGACTTGGTGACGGCGACATGCACCCACTCGCCGGTCGGCAGCGGAGCGGTGCCGTTGATGCGCTGTTCGCGGCTTGCCCCGCCGGTGGTGATGGCGTACCGCACGGTGCCGGCGCCGTTCGGGGTCAGGTACATGTACACGTTGGTGCCGGTGCCGAAGTCCCAGATGTGCGGGGAGGTGGTGCCGGGGTTGAGCTTCACCCAGCAGGCGATGGTGAAGTCGTACATGCTCCACATCAGGCCGGTGGGCAGGGCCGCGTACCCGGTCTGCCCGTCCAGGCTGATCGCGCCCGCCAGCACGCCGCGCGCCCGGGCGGCCCCGCCCACCAGGGTGGCGGCGTTTCCGTTGCCGGTGGCGTCGGCGACCGCCGCACCGCTGGTCTCGTCGAAGCGGTACCAGGCGACCGGCGCCAGGGCGGCCGCACCCAACGTCTGGACCACCCTCTGGATGGTGCCGTCGTCGTTGAAGAACACCTTGTCGATGCAGACCGACCGGCGGAACTCGCCACCGCCGGGCAGTGCCCCGTTGTGGTACACGATGTACCACTGGCCGTTGAACTGCACGATCGCCGAGTGGTTGGTGGTCGTGTTGGTGACGGTGTCGAGGATCCGGCCCCGGTAGGTCCACGGCCCCATCGGGGCGGTGGCCGTCGCGTAGTCGATGCTCGCCGGGTTGCCCCCGGTGGCCGGGTTCCCCCGGGCGTACGCCAGGTAGTACAGGCCGTTGCGCTTGAACAGGTACGGCGCCTCCCAGTACCCGGTCAGGCCCTGCGGGGTGAGCACATTGACCACCGGCGAGATGATGGTGGCATCGCGCCCGTTGCCCGAGGAGTCGACCGCGGTCGCGCCACTGGCCTCGTCAAACTTGTAGTTGGCGACGTCGCCCGTGCCCGGCGCTCCGCCGGCCAGCGCCTGCACCTCGGCGGCGGACAGCCCCCGGCTGTAGATCTGGAAGTCGTCGATGGTGGCGTTCAGGAACGGGTCGCCGAACTGCGAGCGGCCGATCCAGTTCTGGTTGGTGTTGCCCAGGGCGGCCGGGTGCAGGGTCATGTTCGCGTTGGTGGCCACCGGGTTGCCGTTGATGTAGAGCGTGCCGGTGTTGCCGGTGACGGTCACCGCCACGTGCGACCAGGCGTTGGTGGCCAGCGGACTGGTCGCGTTGAGTTGCTGCTCGCGGCCGTTGCCGCCGGTGGTGATGGCGTACCGCGGCGCGGCCCCGGCGCTGACGGTGAGGAACATGTAGACGCCGGTGCCGGTGCCGAAGTCGAAGATGCGCGTCCAGGTGGTCAGGGCGGCCGGGTTGATCCAGGTGGCGACCGTGAAGTCGTTGAGGCCGGCGGTGATGTTCGACGGGAGGTTCACGTAGTCGCTGGTGCCGCTCAGCTTGACCGCGTTGCCGATCTTCCCGGTCGCCCGGGGGCCGATCGCGCCGCCCCCAGCGGCCGGGCCGCCCAGGGCGTCGATCTCAATCATGTTGCTCTTGAGCTTGGCGGCGCGCGGTGAGCCGAACGAACCCCAGTAGATGTATGCCTGCCCGTCGTCGTCGACCAGCACCGTCGGGTCGATGTCGAACCCGCTGTGGTTGGCCACGGAACCGTCGATCAGCGGGTGTCCGAGCGGGTCGGTCCAGGGCCCGAGCGGCGAGTCGCCGACCATCACGCCGACGGTCATCGCGCCCGACGACGCCTGCTGCATCGGCAGGTACCAGTAGAACTTGCCGTCCCTCTCCACCATCTGCGGCGCCCAGGCGTTGGCGTTGGCCCAGGGGATGTCGTCCAGCGTCAGCCGCGGGCCGTGATCCGTCCAGTGCTTGAGGTCGTCGGTCGAGTACAGGTGCCACTCACGCATCCGGAAGTTGCCGAAGCCGAGCGGCGCCTCATCCCGGTCGGTGTCGAGATACAAACGTCCATTGTAGACGAATGCGTCCGGGTCGGCGGTGTAGATGCTGGTGACGACCGGGTTGCCCGTTGAGGTGAACGCCCCGGCGTTCACCGGCCCGGTCAGCACCGGAGTCGTCGCGTCCGGCGCGGCACCTCCCGCGTCGGAGGCGGCCTGGGCCGGTCCGGCGAGGTAGGCCGAGGCCACCGCGCCGGCCGTCGCCCCACCCGCGGCTCGCAGGAAGACACGACGGTCGAACCGCGGCCGTTCGGGCTGTTCTGCAGACACCGTTCCCTCCTCATGGGTTGCGGCCCCGCGTCATACAGTCCGGTCGATCCGAACGACGCCGCGACACTGTGGCAGCGAGTCGGGAGAACCGGCGGCTGCCATGACAGTTGCCCGCACACCATCGAGCAGCCAACCATTGCCCGGGGCGCGACGGTCGGTCAAACTCTAGGGAGCCTTGACGTTCTGTTCGAGATATCGGATGACGTTCGGCCGGTAGTGACGAAACCCTATGAGTCGCCTCGGCCAATGTCAACGGCCGCATCGGCCACGAAAACTGGCCCCGGCGGCGGGCCGCGGCCATTGGCACGATATGGATCGCTAAGGGACGTCTCGCAGACTCCAAAGGCGGTCCACAGTGGATCACTTCGCGGTGGAGGAGATCCCTACCCGCCCGCTGGTCGCCAGGCACCGGCGCACGAAGCTCACGATGCGGCAGATCGGCTCATTGTTCGGGGTATCGCACTCCGCCCGCTCTCGGCGGACCGGAGTCGGCTACCGCGCCGGTCCGGTGTCGGGAACGGCGAGCAGAGCGTGGCGCGCCGAGTCGGCCAGCCACGCCTGCGCGTCGTCGACGCGGTGGGGCCCCGGACATCGCGCGTCCGGGGCCCCACCGCACTACAGCGTGCGCGCCAGCCGGTCCGCCAGCAGGCGGGTGAACCGGGCCGGATCGCCGAGTTCGCCGCCCTCGGCGAGCAGCGCCATCCCGTACAGCAGCTCGGCCGTCTCGGCCAGCGCCCCGTCGTCGCCGTCCGTGCCGCGCTCGTGGGCCTCCCGCAGCCCGGTCACCAGCGGGTGCGCCGGGTTGACCTCCAGGATCCGCTTGACCTGCGGCACCTCCTGACCCATCGCGCGGTACATCTTCTCCAGCGTGGGCGTCACGTCCTGCGCGTCCCCGACAATGCAGGCCGGCGAGGTGGTCAGCCGGGAGGACAGCCGCACCTCCTTGACGGAGTCCCGCAACGCCGTGCCCATCCAGGACAGCAGCGCGGCGAAGTCCTTCTTCTGCTGCTCCCGCTGCGGCTCGGCGTCCTTCTTCTCGTCCTCGGTGTCGAGGTCGACCTGCCCCTTCGCGATCGACTGCAGCCGCTTGCCGTCGTACTCGGGGACCGACTCGACCCACATCTCGTCGATCGGGTCGGTCAGCAGCAGAACCTCGTACCCCTTGGCGCGGAAGGCCTCGAGGTGCGGCGAGTTCTCGAGCGTCGGTCGCGACTCGCCCGTCATGTAGTAGACGCTCTGCTGCCCATCCTTCATCCGCGCCACGTACTCGGCGAGAGTGGTGTCCTTCCCCCCGTCGTGGGTCGACGCGAACGAGGCGATGTCGAGGATCGCCTTCTGGTTCTCGTGGTCGTTGAGCAGTCCCTCCTTGACCGCCCGCCCGAACTGCGTCCAGAAGGTGTGGTACCCCTCGGGGTTGCTGGTCAGCAGGTCCTTGACCGTCGAGAGCACCTTCCTCACCAGGCGCCGGCGCATCAGCTGGATCTGCCGGTCCTGCTGCAGGATCTCGCGCGACACGTTGAGCGACAGGTCCTGCGCGTCCACCACACCCTTGACGAAGCGCAGGTACTCCGGCATCAGCTCTTCGCAGTCGTCCATGATGAACACGCGCTTGACGTAGAGCTGAACCCCGCGCTTGCCTTCCCGCATGAACAGGTCAAACGGCGCGTGGGACGGGATGAACAGCAGCGCCTCGTACTCGAAGGTCCCCTCGGCCTTCATGTGGACGATTTCGAGGGGGTCGCTCCAGTCGTGGCTGATGTGCCGGTAGAACTCCTTGTACTCGTCGTCCTTGACCTCGTCCCGGGGGCGTGCCCACAGCGCCTTCATCGAGTTGAGCGTCTCGATCTCGCGCGTCGTCACGCCCTCGGCGTCGGTGCGCTCGTTGTCCATCCGGATCGGCCAGGCGATGAAGTCGGAGTATCGCTTGACGATCTCCTTGATCTTCCAGTCCGCCGCGTAGTCGAACAGGTGGTCCTCGGCGTCCTCGGGCTTGAGGTACAGCGTGACCGCGGTGCCCTGCGGCGCGTCGTCGACCGAGGAGATCTCGTACGTCCCCTCGCCGGTGGACTCCCAGCGGGTGGCGCCGCTCTCCCCCGCCCGGTGCGTCACCAGCGTCACCTTGTCGGCGACCATGAAGCTGGCGTAGAAGCCGACGCCGAACTGGCCGATCAGGTCCTGCGAGGCGGCGTCCTTGGTCTCCCGCATCTTGCGCAGCAGCTCGGCCGTGCCGGACTTCGCGATGGTGCCGATCAGCGTCACGACCTCGTCGCGAGACATGCCGATGCCGTTGTCGCGCACCGTCAGCGTGCGTTCCTGCTTGTCTACCTCGATCGTGATGTGCAGGTCGGACGCGTCGACCAACAACTCCTTGTTGACCAGCGACTCGAGTCGAAGCTTGTCCAGCGCGTCGGAGGCATTGGAAATCAACTCACGCAGGAAGATGTCCTTGTTGGAGTAGATGGAATGCACCATCAACTGCAGAAGCTGGCGAGCCTCTGCCTGGAACTCGAGCGTCTCCGGCTGGCCGCTCATGGGACTCCTTTCCGCGGGCAGGTCACGAGGACCGCTTGTTGCTGAGGGGTTGGCGATTGGGCCGCGTCCAGCGTAGGGCAACGGGTCGATCAACGGCCGACCGCTCGGGGTCGGCCCCGCGCTTATTATAGGTCTGGCTTATATAAGCCAGCGCTGTTACGTTGAGCCGGGATGAGATCCGGCAGGTCAGATCCGAGGAGGCTCAATGATTGACGTCACCACCCAGATCAACGCCGTCCGACGGCAGGTCGGCTCGCGAACGCTCGACGCCGGCGAGGCGCGCACGGTCACCCTCACGCAGACCTACGACGCGCCCATCGACGACGTCTGGGACGCCTGCACCAGCGCCGAGCGCATCCCCCGCTGGTTCCTGCCGATCTCCGGCGACCTGCGCCTGGGCGGCCACTACCAGCTGGAGGGCCAGGCCGGCGGCACCGTCCAGCAGTGTGACCCGCCGAAGAGCTTCGCGGCCACCTGGGAGTTCGGCGGCGAGGTCAGCTGGATCGAGGTGCGCCTGGACCCCGCGCCGAGCGGCGGCACCCGCCTCGAGATCGAGCACATCGCCCCCCTCGACCAGCAGCGGTGGGCCGAATTCGGGCCGGGCGCGGTGGGCATCGGCTGGGACTCGATCATCATGGGCCTGGCCCTGCACCTCACGTCGGGCGGCACCGCGCTGGACCCGGCCGAGGTGGCGACCTGGGTGGCCTCCGAGCAGGGGCGTGAGTTCATGGCGGCCAGCAGCCGAGGATGGTGCGACGCCAGCATCGCGGGTGGCACCGACCCGACCGAGGCGCGGGCGGCGGCGGACCGGGTGACCGCCGCCTACACCGGGGCACCCGCGCCTGCCGCCGCACCGCCTGCCGCCGAACCGCCCGCCACCGAACCGCCCGAAGGCGCCACAGCGCCGCATCCCGGGCGATAACCCGCCGGGCGCACGGGCCCGGTCACCCGAGCGAGCCCGGGTATCGGGCCCGAATCGACGCGCGCGGCGGCCGGCTTGGGCAGGATCAGGGCATGGGGGGTTACGACCCTCGGTCCCTGAAGCCGCCCGAGCCGCTCGGCCGGCTGCGCGGCACCGACGCGGGTCGGGAGTGGCTGGCGGCGCTGCCGGACACGCTGGCCGAGGTGGTATCCGACTGGTCGCTGCGCATCGGCGAGCCGTACGGCGACTCGAAGGTCTCCCTGGTGCTGCCCGCCACCCTGCCGGACTCGTCGACGGCGGTGCTCAAGCTCCAGTTTCCCGACCGGGAGAGCGAACACGAGGCGGCGGCGCTGCGGCACTGGGACGGCAACGGCGTGGTGCGCCTGCTCGCCCACGACGAGCGGCGCTGCGCGCTGCTGGTCGAGCACTGCGCCCCCGGTGACTATCTGGCGCGGGCCGACCTCGACAACGCTCTGTCGGTCTTCGTCGACCTGCTGCCGGTGCTGTCGAAGCCGGCGGCGGAGCCGTTCACTCCGCTGTCGGACGAGGCGCGGCGGTGGGCCGAGAACCTGATGCCGGAGTGGGAGCGGGCCGGCCGGCCGTGCGAGCGCCGGCTCGTCGACGCGGCCCGCGACCTGCTGGACGGGCTCGTTGACGGCCCGGACGAGCACGTGCTGCTGCACCAGGATCTGCACTCCTACAACGTGCTGAGCGCCGACCGGCAGCCATGGCTGGCCATCGACCCCAAGCCGCTGGTCGGCGAGCGGGCGTTCGCCATCGCCCCCATCGTGCGCGACTACGAGCTCGGCCACAGCCGGCGGCAGCTGCGCCTGCGACTGGACCGGCTGAGCGCGGAACTGGACATCGACCGGGAGCGCGCCCGCGACTGGACGTTGGCGCAGACCGTGGTGTGGGCCATCCGGGGCGGCGTGGGGACGCCGCGCCATGTGGAGAGCGCGCGCTGGCTGCTCGCCCTGCGCTGATTCCCGTACGGAAGGCCCTCCGCCCGGACAGCGGCCGCGCGCTCCGCCGGCATCCGACAACGGCCGCCGGAGATCCCGGACTCGACAGATAACCCCAGTGGGGGTATACAAGGGGTACACCTTTGCGCGACGAGGGAGGACCCCGTGATGCCCAAGATCAACGTCTATCTGCCCGATGAGCTCGCCGAGGCCGTGAGGGACAGCGGCGTGCCCGTCTCCGCGATCTGCCAGCGGGCACTGGAGCAGGCGGTGCGCCGCGTCACCGCGATCCGGGAAACGGCCCTCGGCGACCTGGACGACGCCGCCCTCGCCGCGAGGCTGCCGAACTTCACCGCCCGCGCCCGCGCCACGCTGCGGCTCGCCGCCGAGCGGGCACGCACGGCCGGATCGACCATGGTCGGCAGCGAAGACCTCCTCGGCGGAATCCTCGACGAGGGCGGCAACCTGGCAGTGCAGGTGCTACGCGCCCTGGAGATCAGGCCCGACCAGATCGCCAGCGAGCTCGCCCGCCACCAGCAGACCGAGGCGGACGCGTCCGGAGCGAGCCCGGCCGGAGCGGGCGCGTCCGGAGCGGGCTCGGCCGTGGCAGACCCGTCCGGGGCCGGCCAGTCGCAGCGCTTCACCGGACCGGCCGCCAATGCGCTGGAGCTGGCCGTCACCGAGGCCACCGCCCTCGGGCACAACTACGTCGGGTGCGAGCACCTGCTCATCGGGCTGGTCGCCGAGCCGGACGGCACGGCCGGTCAGATTCTCCGGTCACTGGGCGCGGAGCTGCGGCTGACCCGTCGCGGGGTCGTCGCCGCCCTCGCGGGCTACGTGCACCTGCGCGCCCAGGCGTCCTCGGCCGCCGGCGCGGCGGACACCACGGCGCTCGCGGCCGTGATGAGCCAGCAGCTGCAGCCGCTGCTCGACCGGATCCAGCGGCTGGAGGAGCGGGTGAACCCGGCACCGGGGGCCTGAGTCCCGGCACCGACCGACCACGCGCGCCGGCCGGCGCGGCATGGTCCGCCCCGGCCGGCGCCGCGGCAGGGACTACCGGATAGAGGGAGACCACACGTGGCCGAGCGGATCCTGCTCCTCGCGAACAAGGACACCATCGCCTACCGCCGCCGCCCGGGGCACGAGGACGTCGCGTCCGGGGCGCAGCTGCTCGACGCCATCGGCGCGGACCTGCCGGACGCCGACGTGAGCGTCGAGGACGTCCTGTCCGAACCCGGCTGGGACACCACCCCGGCGACGATGATGGCACTGGCCCGCCGGGCCCGCGCCGCGATCCTCGATGACGGCTTCGCCGGCGTCGTCATCACGCACGGCGTCGACACCCTCGAAGACACCGCCTTCCTCATCGACCTGCTGGCCGGGCCGGCCGCCCGGCAGGGGGCGATAGTCATCACGGGTGCGATGCGCCCGCTGGACGACCTCTCGTCCGACGGGCCACGCAACCTCGCCGGCGCCATCGCCGCCGCCACCGATCCCACCCTCGCCGGCGCCGGCGTCGCGGCATGCCTCAACGATGAGCTGCACGCCGCGCGCTGGGTGACGCTGGTCGACGCCGCCGGCATCGCCGCGTTCTCCTCGGCTCCCCATGCCCCGATCGGACGGATCGTCGACTCGCGCGTCGAACCGCTCGGCACCCCGCCGCCCCGGCCACCCGAGCCGGACGGCGAAGCCGAATCCGAGGTCGCGCTCATCAAGACCTACCCCGGCATCGAACCGGCACTACTGACCACCGCCGTCGACCGGGGTGCCCGCGGGATCGTGCTGGAGGGCACCGGCATGTTCAACGTTCCCGGCAACCTCCTGGTAGCCATCGGCGACCTCATCGAGGAGGACATTCCGGTGGTCATCGCCTCCCGGTGCCACACCCGCCCGGTGGACCTGGCCGAGCTGCCGCTCATCGCGGGCCTCGCCGGACGCGTCGGCGCGATCGGGGCCCGCGGACTGGCGCCCGGCAAGGCACGCGCCGCCCTCATGGTCGCCCTCGGCTCGCAGGGCGGCGTGCGGGCCGCCCGCGACTGGTTCCAACAGCTCTGACGCCGGGCGCGGGGCGCCGGCGCCGGGCGCGGGGC
>NZ_BAABJQ010000043.1:0-59107 GCF_039543385.1 Rugosimonospora acidiphila | reverse complement strand
ACAATGCCTGGCATTTCGTGGCGTTGGAGCGTTCGGGTGACCAGTTGCTGATGTGGGTGGACGGCGCCCAGGTCGCGGCCGGTCCCGCCGAGGCCGGGTCGGTCAGCCGGACCGTGTCGTTCCAGATCCAGGTGGGCCAGCGGTTGGATGGCGCGTTCCACTTCGATGGTTCGCTGGATGAGGTGCGCGTCTACAACCGCGCGCTGAGCACGTCGGAGCTGACCCAGGTACAGACGACCAACGCCGTGCTGGGCAAGGGGTTGGTGGTGCGGCTGCCGTTCGACCGGATCGAGCCGCCGGCCAAGGCGTGATCCGTCCCCGGAGGACGGCGGATCGCGGTCAGCCGAGCGCGGCCCGACCCCATGGGGGTCGGGCCGCGTCCGCGCCTACGACGTCAGCCGGCGTAGTACGCCCGGACGAGCGACTCCGCGCACGGGAAGGACGCCCGCGCCCGAGCGGGACTCGAACCGTGGATGAGGCTCCCGCGTCACCGCCCCGAACCTCGCCAGGGTCTCCGCGAGCAGGCTGGCCGACATGGCACGGATCCCTTCCAGGTCAGCGGCGGCGGGGTCTCGGCGTCCGCGCCGGCGTCACCGGCCGAACCCGAACGCCGCGCGCCGCGCCCACCGGCCGTCCTCGCCCTGGACCATCCACCAGACCTCGGATGCCTCGTCCCGCAGCGGCAGCCGCTCGCCCAGTTCCGCCTCGACCCGCGCGACCTCCGCCCGGTCGCCGCCGTCGCGCACCTGGGCGACCATGAGGTGCGGCACGGGGGCGGTCATCTGGCCACCGTACCGGAGGTGACCGGGCCAGCGTCGGGCGCTGGACTCCGAGAGGTCGACCAGCGACTCGGCCGGGTCGGGCGCCAGCCACAGCACCTCGGTGCCGAACCAGCGCAGCTCACGGAACGCGACCGGGTGCGGCGGCGTGGCCGCGGCGAGCTCCCGGACCTGCCGGATGTCCTCCTGATCGACCGAGGGCAGCCGCAACCACGGGTAGTGGATGGTGATGTGCGCGGGGACGCCGAGCGCCGCCGCCGGATCGTGGTTGCGGCGAAAGGCGCCGACCGCACGGTCTACTCCGAGAAACGGGACGATGAGCGCGCCGGTGCCGGACACCGGTACAGTCTGGCCACTCCCGGGGGCGGGCGCTACCGGAAAACAGTTGATCTCATGGCGACCGTACGGCCGAGGCGCGATGCGGCCCGGCACCGGCGGGCGACAGCGTTGCCGGCGTGCATCCGGGCCGGACCTGCGTTAATCGCGTCGCGTGCCGATCCTCGCGGGGCTAACCTGGCGCCGTGACTTCAATCGAGGAGCTTCACGGCGGATGCGTTGAGGTGGCGGTCCGGCCGGAACGGGCCACGGATCGTGAGGTCGTGCGGGAAGTCCACACGCAGGCATTCGGCGACGGCGAGCGGGTTCCCACGCTGGTCGACGCGCTGCGCGCCGCCCAGACATCGCTCGCGCCGATGTCGCTGGTCGCCACCGTTGGTGAGCGGGTGGTCGGCCACGTGATGCTCAGTGCCTGCCGGTTGGACGCCCTGCCCCGGCTCGTGGACGTGTTGTCGCTCTCGCCCTTGGGGGTGCTGCCGGAGTTCCAGCGCCAGGGGATTGGTACCCGACTCGTGGCACACGCTCTCGCGGAGGCCGACAGTTGGGGCATTCCTCTGGTGTTCCTCGAAGGCTCACCCCACTACTACGGTAAGCGTGGTTTCGCCGACGCCACGAAGCTGGGTTTTCGTCCGCCGACGCTGCGCTACCCGCCCGGCGCGTTTCAGGTCGCCACACTGTCCTCGTACGAAGAGTGGATGACGGGCACCTTCGTGTATTCCGACACCTTCTGGGCCCTGGACTGCGTGGGCCTACGGGGCGAGCGCATCGAAACCGCCGCGACCTGAGCTCACGGAGCTACGGGGAGGCACTCGGCGAGCAGGTTCACGACGTCGCGCCAGGCGCGCTGCGCGTGCCGTGGGTGGTAGCCGACGCCGGGGAGCACGGTCTGGTCGACCGTCGGGTGGTGGAAGGCGTGCACGGCGCCGCCGTAGACCACGAGGCGCCAGTCGACGCCCGCGGCCTGCATCTCGGCGGCGAACGCGTCCCGCTGCGCGGGCGGCATGATCGGGTCTTCCGACCCGACCCCGGCCCACACCGGGCACCGAATGCGCGCGGCCTCGCCCGGCCGGCCCGTGGTCATCGCGTTGACCGTGGCGATCGCCCGCAGCTCGACCCCATCACGTCCGAGCTCCAGCACGACGGCGCCCCCGGTGCCGTAGCCGACGGCGGCGATCCGGTCGGGATCGGTCCGCGGTTCGGCGAGCAGCACGTCGAGCGCGGCGTGGCCGATGTCCCGCAGCCGGTCGGGATCGGCAAGCAGCGGCATGCAACGCGCCAGCATCTCCTCGGGATCGGTGAACCAGCGCCCGCCGTGGAGATCGAAGGCCAGCGCCACGTACCCCAGTTCGGCGAGGGCGTCCGCCCGGCCGCGCTGGAAGTCGTTCAGTCCCGGCCCCTCCGGCCCGATCAGGACCGCGGGCCGGCGGTCGACCCCGGCGGGTAGTGCGAGGTGGCCGATCATCGTCAGGCCATCGGCTGGGTACTCGACCGTGCGCGTCGTGATTGTCGCCATGAACCCGGACTGTAGCGATCGTCGAGCCCGACCGGGCAATCGTTCTGCCGCTGGCAGAATAGCGGCCCGAGTTGCCGGGCGGCACCGGCGGAACTCGAACGCGCGGCGGCGCGAGGCGTCCGAGGGTCGCGGGTGAGGGCCGGCCCGGTCAGCTCGGGAACGGGCGCAGCGGTGACTTGTCGCCCACCGACCAGTGGTGACCGAACGGGTCGGTGAATCCACCTTGCCGGTGCGTTCCCCAGGGCATGCGATGGTCCTCGATCTCCGCTCCGGAGGCTGCGCCGGCGGCGACGGCGCGCTCGATGACGTCGTCGGGGTCGTCGGCGAACACCTCGATGCGGGTGCTCGTGACCCCGGCCCGGCCGGGACTGGTTTCCGTGGGGTTTTCGGGATTGACCTCGTGGAGGAAGAAGGGGGCGCCACTGATCTCCAGACCGGCCACACCACCGAGGTTCCACAGCTCTGTCGCGCCCAGCGCGGTCTTGTACCAGGCAACCGCGGCGTCCGCGTCTGGAACGATCAGCATTAGAGAGATCACTGGCGGTGTAGCGGACGTCGTACCGCCGGACGAGGCGGAACGACCCTTCGGCTCCTCGGTCATGCCTTCAGCATGCCGGATGTCACCAGCAGTGTCTTCCCGGTCCGGACGACAGCCGACTCCACCAGATCACGAAGTGTCACCGCCGGCCGACCTCACCGAGGTCACTTCAATAGCCGGTCGTCGATGACGGTCCTCTCGTGGCGCAGGGCGCGGGATCGCGCGGGAAACCTTGACGCGACTCGGCGAAGTGCATACCGTGGATTTCAACTTGATCGATGTTAGCGCTCACAACACCGC
The DNA here is from genome assembly GCF_039543385.1 of Rugosimonospora acidiphila. Classification (NCBI taxonomy): domain Bacteria; kingdom Bacillati; phylum Actinomycetota; class Actinomycetes; order Micromonosporales; family Micromonosporaceae; genus Rugosimonospora; species Rugosimonospora acidiphila. The sequence continues at coordinate 55,641 of NZ_BAABJQ010000043.1, read as the reverse complement.
GAGCCGCTCCTGGCCGTGCGGGCGCCGGAAGGGGCCGCGCGGATCGAAGCAGCGGTCGGCTCGGGGCCGGTCAAGTTCGCCTCCGTCAAGCCGAACGACGTAGGAGTTGATCTGAACATGTTCAGACCCGGCATCACGCGAAGACACCGCGGGCCCATTGCCGCGTTCGCCGCGATCGCGCTTGCGGTGATCGGCATCTCGTTCACGGTGGCATCCCCGGCCGTCGCGAAGCAGGCGGCCCCCGCCAGGCCACCGGGCCCGTGCGACATCTACGCCGCGGCCGGCACGCCCTGCGTGGCCGCGCACAGCACCACCCGAGCCCTGTACGCCGCCTACGACGGGCCGCTTTACCAGGTCCGGCGCGCGTCCGACAACCAGGTGCGCGATATCGGGGTCGTCGCCCCGACCGCGCAACCGGTCCCGGACCCGGGTGGCTACGCCGACGCGGCCGCCCAGGACGAATTCTGCGCCGACACCAGCTGCTGGATCAGCATCGTCTACGACCAGTCACCCATGCACAACGACCTGACCCAGGCGCCCCACGGCGGCTTCAGCGGGCCGGCCATGGGCGGGTTCGACAACCTGCCGATCGCGGACCTGGCACCGATCACGGTGAGCGGCCACAAGGCGTACGGCGTCTTCATCGAGCCGGGCATGGGGCTGCGCGACGACGACACCAGGGGCATCGCGGTCGATGACCAGCCGGAAGGCATGTACTGGGTGCTCAACGGACAGCACTTCAACAACGGCTGCTGCTTCGACTACGGCAACGCCGAGACGGACAGCCGCGACGATGGCAACGGCACCATGGAAACGTCCTACTTCGGCAATGCCACGTCCTGGTACCACGGCAACGCGCCCGGCCCCTGGGTCATGACCGACCAGGAGAACAACCTGGTCGGTTGCGTCAACCCGGGCAGCACGTCCAAGCTCTGCGCCGGCTTGCCGAACATCACCTCCCGGTTCGTCACCGCCGTGGCCAAGGGCGAACCGCACCACTGGGCGTCGCTGGGTGGCGACGCGCAGCGGGGCGGGCTGACGACGATGTTCGACGGACCGCGGGTGGACGCCAGCTACGACCCGATGCGCAAGCAGGGCGCGATAGTGCTGGGCAACGGCGGCGACAACAGCAACGGTTCGCAGGGCACCTTCTACGAGGGCGTGATGACGGCCGGGTACCCGTCGGACGCCACCGACAGCGCGGTGCAGGCCAACGTCGTGGCGGCGAAGTATGACGTGCGGCAGCTGAGCCTGGCACCGGCGTCCGCGACGGACACCCCGCCCGGGTCGCAGACCTTCGCACCGGGCTCGTCGCAGGACTCCACCCTGACGTTCACGAACACCACCGGCTCGACCATTCTGGCCGTGCAGCTCGGCCTGTCCGTCCCGCCGGGATGGAGCGCCAAGGCCGCCGGGCAGAGCGTCTTCCTGTCCGTGCCACCCGGTCAGAGCGTGAGCGCGAACTTCAGGGTCACCTCGGGGCCCACCGACTTCAACGGTGACCTGGTCGGCAACGCCACCTGGGTGATTCAGGGAACCGGCCAGCGGCACGCGGTGACAACCACCGAGCGGGTACGCGACACCGCCCCGGTCAAACTCAACGAGTTCCGTACCGGTACCGGCACCGACTCGACCGACCAGTTCATCGAGCTGTACAACGCCGGCCCGACCGCCGCCGACATCTCCAACTGGACGCTGACCGAGCACCCGACCCAGCAGCCGGTCTCCTCGACGGTGACGGTTCCGGCCCAGACCACCCTGCCGGCCGGTGGGCACTACCTGTTGGGCCTGTCCACCTCCGGGCTGGCGGCCCCGGCCAGGTCGGGGGACTCCACCATCAACGTCAGGACCACCAGCGGCCTGGCGGCCGGCCACTCCATCAGCATCGACACCGGCGCCGGCGTGGAGACGCGCACCATCGCGAGCGTCGGCACGGCGGCCACCGCGAACACGACGCTCTGGCAGCCCCTGCCCGACGGTCCGGTCGTCACGATCCCGGCCGGGTCGACCAATCTTCCGGTGGCGAGCACCTCCGGATTCGCGGTCGGCCAGAGGCTGGCCATCGGCTACGGCGACAACCTCGAGGTGGCCACCGTGACGGGGGTCGGAAGGCCGGGCACCCAGGCACGGCTGTCGGCGGTCGCCCCCGCCGGAGCGACCAATCTCAAGGTCACGTCCACGACCAACGTCTCGGTCGGCGACACGATCAGGCTGGACATCGGCTCAAGGATCGAGAACGTCACCGTCGCCACGGTGGGCACCTCCGGCGCGACCGGTACCGGTCTCGGCCTGACCGCGCCACTGAAGTTCGACCACTCGTCGAACCTTCCGTTCAGCGACCGAGGAACCGGGGTCACCTTCGCGCCGGCGACGGCCTTCGCCCACTCCAGCAACGAGCCGGTTGCGGCCCTCGGCACCGGCATCACCCTCGACCAGCCCCTGAGCCGGACTCACGCGATCAACACGCCGGTACGCGACGCGTCCGTCACGACGGCCGGCTTCCAGGGACAGGCCGCGCCGGACCAGTGGTTCGGCGGACCCGCGCTGTCGTCCAGCGCCGGCAACCTGGTACTCAGTGACGACAACGGTCTCGTGGCCGACAGCCTCAACTACGGTGGCCTCGTCGACCCGTGGACCGCGGAGGGCTACCAGGGCACGTCGGGATCGGGCCAGAGCGGCTGCCGGGTCGCGGCGCCCGGCACCGGGCGCAGCGCCGCGCGCTACCCGGACGGCACCGACACCGACAGCAACTGCACGGACTTCACCACGTCCAACAGCCCCACGCCCGGGGTGACGAACAAGGGCTTCACCCTCGACCCCGGACCGCTGGTGTCGTTGGGAATGACGACGCCGGGTAGCACGTCCAACTACGTCAAGCACGACGACTCCGACGACCTCGTGGTCACCGTACCGGTGAGTTCGGCCAGTTCCGCCACCGACAGGCAGGACGCGACGTGGGTGGAGGCGGCCGGCCTGGCCAACCAGACCTGCGTCTCCTTCGAGTCGGTCAACAAGCCGGGCAGCTATCTGCGCCACCAGAATTTCCAGTTCCACCTGCAACCCAACGATGGAAGTTCGTTGTTCTCGCAGGACGCGACGTTCTGCCCGGGCACCGGCAACAGCGGGCAGGGGATGTCGTTCCAGTCGGTGAACTTCGCGACGAGGTACATCCGATCCTTCAACAACACCGTCTATCTCGCCAGCAACGGCGGCACCAACACCTGGGACACCACGACGTCCTGGGCCGACGACTCGAGCTGGACGGTGGCCACGCCGTGGGCGCAGGCGCCGCAGGGCGCGGGCGGCTGATCCTGTTCACGTGGCTTGGGGTGCCCGCTGCCGTTCCGCGGCGGGCACCCCAAGCGTCGTCACAACGCCCTCACCAATCGGCGTCAGGCAACACCCTCGACGATCCGGAAGTCGCGCACCGCCGCGTCGCCCAGGACATCCAGCGCCGCCTGGTACGCCTCGGTGTCGTGCGCGGCCAGGGCGGCCTCGAGGCTGTCGAACTCGACGACCACGGTGCGCTGGTCCAGCCCGGCCTCCAGGGCCACCGCGTGCGGGGAACGAACCAGGAAACGACCGCCCGCGGCCGTGACGGCGGGGTTGGCCGCCTCGGCGTACGCCGCCAGCCTCTCCGGGTCGGACACCGACTGGTACTCGGTCACCCAGTACCCCTTGGCCATGGCACGCTCCTCCTCGCGGTCTGACCGGTCGTCTCACCGGCACGATGAACGCTACCGCATCGGTGATCCGGAATCGGGCGGCGGAAGGCAACGAGGCCGGGGGCCTGGTCGGCGAAGCTGTGCCGGGGACACGGCCGGAACGCCGGCCGGTGGCAGAATCCGGGTGTGAGCCACATCGGTGACAGCGACGCAGGGGACAGCGACACACAGGACAGCGACACACAGGACAGCGACACAGGGGACAGCGACAGGGAGGACGCGGTCTGGGATGCGCAGGCCGCGGTGTTCGATGAGGAACCGGACCACGGCCTGACCGACCCGGCCGTCCGCGACGCCTGGTCAGCCCTGTTGGCATCGGTGCTGCCGGCCGCGCCGGCATCGGTGGTCGACATCGGCTGCGGCACGGGAAGCCTGGCGGTGCTGCTGGGCGGGGCGGGCCATCGGGTGGTCGGCCTGGACGCCTCGGCGGGCATGCTGGAGGTCGCGCGCGGGAAGGCCACGCGTCACGGGGTCACTGTGCCGTTGGTCCGTGCCGACGCGAGCATGCCGCCGTTGCAGCCCGGCTCGTTCGACGTGGTGCTGGTGCGGCACCTGCTCTGGGCGGTACGGGCGCCGGAAGCCGTGCTCGCCCGTTGGATCGGACTGCTCGCGCCGCGCGGACGGCTCGTCCTCATCGAGGGGCGATGGGCAACGGGTGCGGGACTGTCGGCGGCCGAGTGCGTCTCGCTGGTGCGGCGCCACGGCCGAGAGGTCGAGCTGCGCCTTCTCGACGACGACACCCTGTGGGGCAAGACAATCACCGACCAGCGTTACCTGCTGTTGAGCCGGTAGTCGTTGGTGGCGAGGCGCGCTCGGGTACCGCGTCCCCGGCGTTGTGTACGTATCGTGTCGGCATGACGGATGGGCCAGTGCCGATGCCAGGAATGGTGATCAGTGTTCGGTCGCGGCGGGATGTCGTCGTGGTGGACCCCGCCAGGTTTCTCGCGGCCGCGCGGCAGGCACTGCGCGACCGCGATCCGCTGCTGACCGACGCGGCCGCGGCCGAGGCGGTGGCCGACGTCTATGATGCCGTGCACACGCTGCTCGACCGGGATGGGGCCCTCGCCGCTGACGCCCTGGCCGACGAGGTCCTCGGCCCCGGCGGCCGGTTGCCCGGAGCGCGCATCGAGGATCGGGCCGACGGCTTGTCGCCGGCCGGTTTCCTGCAGGAGATCGTCCTTGACGAGGTGAGGCCGTTGCAGGATTACGGCTGTTTCCTTCCCGAGGATCCCTTCGCCGTGCTCCGCGATCGGGACGACCACCGGTAGTGCCGAGTCCCGGGCCGGCGCTCAGGAACGCGGCGGCCGGGACAGGCAGTAGACGTCACCGGAGTTGACCTCGTGCGGCAGCGCGCGCAGGTGGGCCGCCATGTCGTCCGCCGACAGCCAGCCGGGCAGCGCCAGCGCCATCTCGTCGCCCAGCGCCAGGTTGAAATCGGTGAATCCAAGCGCACAGAGGTGGTCGAGGCACCGTCGAGGCAGTATGCGCTCGATCGTGGTGAACTCGAAGGACAGCGCGGGCGGTGCCTGGTGCAGCCCGGCCAGTACCGCGTCCTCGAAGCCTTCGACGTCGATCTTCACGAAGGCGGGCAGGCCGTGGGCGGCGATGAGCGCGTCGAGGGTTGTGGAGGGTGCCTCGCCGGTCGTGTCCCAGGTCTCGTCCTCCCAGCCGGTCGCGCCGCGCGCCGCCCGCGGGAAGTGGGGGGAGGCGGTGGAGACGGTGGGGTTGGCGGTATTGATGTACAGCGGGACGGTCCCCACGCCGTCCGCGCAGGCCGCCTCGACCACGGCCACCCGATCGTCGCCGGAGAAGATCGCCCGGAGCGCCAGTACGCAGAGCGGCTGCGGCTCGACGGCCACGACCCGGGCCCCGAGGCGTAGGAAGCTGGCGACCCGGTCGCCCACGTGCGCACCGATGTCGAAGACGAGATCCCCGGGGCGGATGAAGCGGGCATAGAAGCCGTCCATTGCCGCGTCCCGCTCCGGGTGGCCGTAGTAGGACTCCAGGGAACGGCGGAGGCCGACCATCGCCGGATCGTTCTTCAATGTCTCGATTGTGGTGGTATGAGTGCCCACCCGCAGACACTAGCCTCGGCCGCGAGGCGCGGTCCCCGCCTTCGGTGAACTGTGCCGGGGGACGATGCCACGTGCTAAAAGCCGTTCGGCGCGGCGTGCGAGGGCGCGCCTGCCGCCGATGCCGGTGCGCCGGCGGGGCCCGGAGCCGGGCGACCGGTCGGCGTTCCAGCGGTGGTTTGGCGGCGGACTCCACGGGGGTACGCCCGGGTGATGGCGACGACGACGATCGAGCGGGAACGCAAGTACGAGGTACCGGTCGACTTCGCCATGCCCGATCTGAGTGCGCTGGCGGGTGTGGTGCGAGTCGACGACCCGGCCGAGTTCGAGCTGGACGCGACCTATTACGACACCCCGAGCCTGCGGCTGGCCCGGCACTCGGTGACCCTGCGCCGGCGCGCGGGCGGCCAGGACGCCGGCTGGCACCTCAAGCGGCCGGCCGACGCCCGCCATCCGGTCGACGGCGAGCGCACCGAGACCCAGGAGCCGCCGCGCGAGCGGTCGGCCGGGGTACCGGAGGCTCTGGCCGCCCAGATCCGGGCCCTGTCGCGCGCCGAGCCGCTCGAACCGGTGGCCCGAGTCCGGACGCGGCGGCTGCAGCGGCCGGTGACCGGCCGGGGTGGGCGGGTGCTCGCCCTGCTCGCCGACGACGTGGTGACCAGCGAGGCGCTGCGCGAGCCGGTCGTCATCCAGCAGTGGCGGGAGTTGGAGGTGGAACTGGTCGACGGGCCGGGCGCGATTCTCGACACGGTGGACGCCGCCCTGCGCGCGGCCGGTGCGCGGCCGGCGCGGCTGCCCTCGAAGCTGGCCCACGCGCTCGGCGATCGGTACCCGAAAAGGCGCGCGTCCGCGGGCGGCGGCGCCACGGCCGCTCGGGCCCTGACCGGGTACCTGAGGCGGCAGCGCGACGCGATCCTCGACACCGACCCGGGTGTGCGGGCCACCGACCCCGCCGCGGTGCACGACATGCGGGTGGCCATCCGGCGCTCGCGCGCGACGCTGCGCACGTTCGGGCGGCTGCTGGACGCGGATGGGATCGCACCGCTGCGTGAGGAACTGCGCTGGCTGGGGCGCGCGTTGGGTTCGGTTCGCGACGGCGACGTGCTGGCGCGGCGGCTGGCGCAGGCGGCCGACGCCGAGCCCGCGGAGCTGATGGTCGGGCCGGTGCGCGCCGGGATCCGGGAACGCTTGGCCGTCGAGGCGGCGCGGTCCCGCGGCGAGCTGGGCCGGATCCTGGACGGGGACCGGTACCTGCGGATTCTGGATGGCCTGGACGCGCTGGTGGACGGCGCGCCACCGGCCGGAGTCACCGCGAAGCGGCTGCGCCGGCTGGCGGGTAGGGCGCTGCGCCGCGCCGATCGACGGATGGCCGCGGCGGACCGGGCTCGGCCCCGCCCCACCCGTCGCGTCCCCCTGCCCCGGCCGGCGACCGGCGACCCGGACGCGGTGTTGCACGAGGCCCGCAAGGCGTACAAGCGAGCCCGTTACGCGGTGGAGATGCTGGTGCCGCTGGATGGGCGGGCGGCGCGGAGGCTGGCCAGGCGGCTGACCGCGGTGCAGGACGCGCTCGGCGCGCACCAGGACGCGATCGTGGCCGGCCACCTGCTACGCGACTACGGCATGCGGGCGCACCTGGACGGTGAGAATGCCTTCAGCTACGGGTTGCTCTGCGCGCGGCAGCGGGAGGCGGCGTCCCGGGCGCTCGACGAGCTGCCCCGGACCCGGCGGCGGGCCACCCGGCGCCGGGTGCGGCGCTGGCTGGAGTGAGCGGCGCGGGGCGTCAGTCCTTCGGGCGCAGCGTGTTGACGCGGGTCACCGACTGGTCGATGTGTGCCTCGGTGAGGTGCCCCTGGCGGACCAGGTTGACCACGTTGTCCAGCGTCTCGTCGACGATGTTCGGGTCAAACACCTCCTGATTTCCGAACACGAGCAGGTCGAGGCCGGCCGCCAGCGCCATCGCCACGGACTGGTCCCGCCCGAACTTGCTGGAGATCGCCACCGCCTGCATGTCGTCGCTGACCACCGGCCCCTTGAATCTCAGCTGGCCGCGCAGCAGGTTCGTCACGACCGCCGGTGACAGCGACGCCGGGAGGCTCGCGTCCAGCTGGTCGTTGAGGACGTGGGTGACCAGGACCGAGTCGGCCAGGCCGGAGCTGATCAGCTGCTGGTACGGCTGAAGCTCGGTCCTGCTCCAGGTCGCGCTGACATCGACCACGTCGAAGTCGGTGTTGCCGGTCGCGCTGCCCAGGCCGGGGAAGTGCTTGAGCGAGGTCTTGACCCGCGCCCCCCGGTGTACCCGGATCTCCTCGCTCGCGTTGCTCACGACCACCCCAGGGTCGGCGGAGAAGCTGCGGTCCAGCGCGCCGATCGCCGGGCTGTCCGGGTTCACATTGAGGTCGACGACCGGGGCGTAGTTGAGGGTGAAGCCGGACGCGGCGAGGTGCTGCACCATGCCGTTGGCCCAGTTACGGGTCGTGGTGGTGGAGTTCGCGGCGCCGATGTCGGCCTCCGACTTGGTCGCCGGGAAACCGTCGCTCGGGTTGAGCCGGGCGATCTGGCCGCCCTCCTGATCGACCGACACGATCAGCCGTCGTCCGGGCGAGGCGTTCTGCAGCGTCTTGATGAGCGAGGTGACCTGCTTCGGTGAGGTGATGTTGCGCGGCGCGTTGGTGTGCAGCTCCCGGTCGAACAGGATGACGCCACCGAGGCCGCTCCGGATCGCCTCCATGATCCAGTCGTTCTTGCCCACCGTGTCGCCCCGGAAGCCGACCACGAGCAGGCTCGCGATCTTGCGGCGCAGCAGGGCTTCGTTGATCTTCGGTGTGGTCCGGAGCGTGGGACGGGGCGTCGCGCGCCGTGGCTGGTCCGCCTGCGCGGGCGGGGACGGCTTGTCCGGTGGCTGGTCGCAGCCCGACAGGCCGGTCGCCACCGCGGCCGACCCGATGCCCGCGAGCAGCAGCCGGCGGGTCAGGTGAGGTTCTCTCACCTTGTCCAGGCTACGGTCGGCCGGGGGACCTGCCGCGCTCCGGCGGCCCAATTCCACCGTTCGCGGGACGTGACCACCGGCGGACACCGGCCACCGGGCGCGCCCGCGCGGGGACCGTCACTCGTCCGTGGCGGCCAGCACCTTGAGGATCTGCTCGCCGTACTTCGCGAGTTTGTTCTCGCCCACGCCGCTGATCGTGCCCAGCTGGGCGAGGGTCGCCGGGGCGTCGGTCGCGATCTGCCGCAGCGTCGCGTCGTGGAAGATGACGTAGGCCGGTACGCCCTGCTCCCGCGCGGCCGCCGCGCGCCACGCCCGGAGGCTCTCGAAGACCGACTGGGCCCCCGGATCGAGGTCGGCGGCGGGCGCCGAACCCGAGCGGGACGCCTTCGCCGCCCGCGCCGGCCGCTCGGGTTCGCGACGCATCATCACCTGCCGCGCGCCGCGCAGCACCTCGCCGCTGGCCTCGGTCAGCGCGAGCGTGCCGTGCTCTCCCTCGACGGCGAGCAGGCCCTGGGCGAGCAGTTGTCGCACGACGCCGCGCCATTCGGCCTCGCGCAGCTCCGCACCGACGCCGAACACGGACAGCGACGCGTGATCGAACTGGATCACCTTGTCGGTCTTCTTCCCGAGCAGGATGTCGATGGACTGACCGGCGCCGAATCGCTGGTTGCGTTCGCGGCGCAGGCGCAGCACTGTCGAGAGCAGCTTCTGGGCCGGCACGGTGCCGTCCCACGACGCGGGCGGCGCGAGGCAGGTGTCGCAGTTGCCGCACGCGGCGCCGTCCTCGCCGAAGTGAGCGAGCAGGCGCACCCGCCGGCACTCGACCGTCTCACACAACGCGAGCATCGCGTCCAGGTGGCCGGCGAGCACCCGCCGGTGGGCCGCGTCGCCCTCCGAGCCGTCGATCATTTTGCGCTGCTGTACGACGTCCTGAAGGCCGTAGGCCAGCCAGGCGGTCGACGGCAGCCCGTCCCGGCCGGCGCGGCCGGTCTCCTGGTAATAGCCCTCCACCGACTTGGGCAGGTCGAGGTGGGCGACGAAGCGCACGTCCGGCTTGTCGATGCCCATGCCGAACGCGATGGTCGCGACCATGACCAGGCCGTCCTCGCGCAGGAACCGCGACTGGTTGGCCGCCCGGGTCTCGGCGTCGAGCCCGGCGTGATAGGGCAGCGCCGGGATGCCCTGCTGCACCAGGAGTTCGGCGGTCTTGTCGACCGACGCCCGGGACAGGCAGTAGACGATGCCGGCGTCGCCCCGGTGCTCGGTGCGCAGCAGGTCGAGCAGCTGCTTGCGGGGCTCGTTCTTCGGCACTATCCGGTACTGGATGTTGGGTCGGTCGAAGCTCGCGGTGAAGCGGCGGGCCTCCTTCAGGTTCAGCCGCAACGCGATCTCCGCCTGAGTGGCCGGCGTCGCGGTCGCGGTCAGGGCGATCCTGGGCACCGCCGGCCAGCGCTCGTGCAGCATCGCCAGCGCCAGGTAGTCGGGGCGGAAATCGTGGCCCCACTGCGACACGCAGTGCGCCTCGTCGATCGCGAACAGGGAGATCCGGCCGCGGTCGAGCAGCCGCTGGGTCGCCGGCGAGCTCAGGCCCTCCGGCGCCAGGTAGAGCAGGTCGAGATCGCCCGCGAGGAACGCCGCCTCGACGCCCCGCCGGGTGTCCAGGTCCTGGGTCGAGTTGAGGAAGTCGGCCCGCACGCCGAGCGCCCGCAGCGCGTCGACCTGGTCCTGCATGAGCGCGATCAGGGGCGAGATGACGACGCCGACGCCGTCGCGCGCGAGGGCCGGGATCTGGTAGCACAGCGACTTGCCGCCGCCGGTCGGCATGAGCACGAGCGCGTCGCCACCGCCGATGACGTGGTCAATGACCTGCTCCTGGGTACCGCGAAACGCCTCATACCCGAAGATTCGGTGCAGAATCTCCCGCGCCTGCTCCATGGATGCCACCGGGCGAGTTTACGTTCGCCGACCGACATCACCGACCGACACCGCCGACCCGGCGACACCACCGACCCGGCGTTGCCACCGACCCGGCGTTGCCACCGACCCGGCGTTGCCACCGACCCGGCGTCGCCACCGACCCGGCGTCGCCACCGACCCGGCGTCGCCACCGTGGCCGCGCCGCGGCCGGCCCGCGTGGCCGCGCGTACCGACCGTGGCGGGCAACGATCGCCGGGCGCCCGGCCGCACGGCGTGGGAGAACGACATCACCGCCGCGCGCGAGAATGTGTGACGGGGACCTCGGAGCCATGCCATCCCGGGTACCCGCCGGGCGATGGATCTGGATAATGCGCGAATGGGGTGGGGCGATCGTGGTGGACAGTGATCTCGACGAGGCCGCGGCGGTCTTCATGGACCTCCGCCCGCGCCTGTTCGGGATCGCGTACCGCATGTTGGGCAGCGCCGTCGAGGCCGAGGATCTGGTGCAGGACGTCTGGCTGCGCTGGCAGGCCTACGACCGCCCTACGGTGACGAATCCCGGCGCGTTCCTGGCGACCACGACCACCCGGCTCGCCATCAACGCCCTCCAGTCCGCGCGGGCCCGCCGCGAGACCTACATCGGGCCATGGCTGCCGGAGCCCGTCGATACCAGCGCCGATCCTTACCTGGGCGCGGAGCGCGGCGAGGCGCTGCAGTTCGCGGTCCTGGTTCTGCTGGAGAGTCTCACCCCGAACGAGCGGGCCGCCTACGTGCTGCGCGAGGCGTTCGACTACTCGTACGCGCAGATCGCCGAGATCCTGCGGTCCACCGAGGCGGCGGTCCGCCAGCTGGTCAGCCGGGCCCGCAAGCACGTGGCCGGCGGACGGCGGACGGCGGTGAGCAACGCCGACCGGCGGCGACTGCTGACCGCCTTCGTCGACGCCGCCCGCTCCGGCGACCTCGCCGCGCTGGAGAGCCTCCTCGCCGCCGATGTGACCAGCTACGCCGACGGCGGTGGCATCCGGGGCGCCTCGCGCATTCCCGTCGTGGGCGTCGAGCGCGTGGCGAAGTACCTCAGGGCGTTCGCGGACCGGTTCTGGGTCGGTGTCGACGTGGCCTGGGCCACCGCGAACGGGCAGCCCGCCGCGCTGTTGTCTCGCGACGGCGCGGTGTTCGCGGTGCTCGCCGTCGTCGCGTCCGCCGAGGGTATCGACCAGATCCTGTGGGTGATGAACCCCGCCAAGCTCACCGGGGTTGCCGCCACCCAGTGATCTCGCCAGGCCGGCTCCGGCCCCGGCTCGCGCGTCCGTCAAGGCTACCGTCCTGAACCTGCCAGCAGGTATCCCTCGGTACCCGGGTGCGTCTCCTTCTCCGGCAACGCAACGCCACACCTCTGCGAAGGAGACAGACAATGCCCCGCACCACGCACGCCGCCGCCGGCCGAGCCCGCCGGAGCCCGGGCCGGAGCCTGCGCCGCGCGACCGTCGTCATGGCGACCCTGGCCCTCGCCGTCGCGGTCACCGGCACCGGCGGCGCGCCAGCCGTCGCGGCCCCGGCCTCGGCCACCTCCGCGCCATCGAGCCGCGCGGCGTCCGGCGCGCCGGAGGTCCGCTACCGGCCGATCGATCCCCGCGCGCTGGCCGGCAGGACCGCCGCCCCGGCACGGGCGGCCTCCGGCGGCGGCCGCTACAACGTGAACGGCTACAACTGGGGCGGTTACGTGATGACCGCGGGCAACGCGGCGACCGCCCCGTTCGGCGGGGCGGTGGCGGCCGCGGCCGACTGGATCGAGCCGACGGTCACCTGCTCCCACCCGGACGACGTGTTCGCTCCCTGGGTGGGCCTGGACGGTGACGGCAGCCCCACGGTGGAGCAGCTCGGCGTGCAGACCGATTGCTTCCGCGGCGCTGCGGCCTATCAACTGTGGACGGAGATGTACCCGGCGGCCCCGGTGTACCAGAGCACGACGACGTACCCTGTCGGGCCCGGCGACCACATGGAAGCCGGCGTCCAGTACTCCGGGGGGACCTTCTACCTCACCATGCGCGACATCACCCGAGGCTGGGTCTACCTGTCGCAGGCCACGATGAGCGGTGCCCAGCGGGTCTCCGCCGAGGCCATCGTCGAGGCCCCGACCGGTGCCTACCCCAACTTCGGCACCCTCAACTTCACCTCCACCCAGTTGAACTACGGCCCGATCGGGCAGGAGCCCGTTACCGCTCTCGACCCGAGCTACCTCGGTGTCTTCCAGGCGCGCACGAACCCGACCGACAGCCAGGGCAACTGGTCGATGACGTACCTGCACGAGTAGGCCGGACGCCGGCTGGCCCCGACCCGCGCGCGGCGGATCGGGGCCAGCTGGCGTTGCGTTGCCTCAGGCGTCGTGTTGCCTCAGGCGTCGTGTTGCCTCAGCGGTCGCCGGGGCGAACCTCGACGTGGATCAGGAGGTGATCCGGAACGTCGCGGTCTGGTCGAGCAGCAGGCTGTGCACGGCCAGGGTGTGCTTGCCGGCGGCGAGCCCCTTGTCCGTGGCGGTGAAGGAGTAGCTCCAGTTACCCGACGTGTCGACGGTGACCGTCGCCAGCGGGTTGCCGTCGACCGTGATGGTGACCGGGTGGTCGGGCAGGAAGCCCGTGTCGGTCAGGTCGATCGTGGCCGTCGAGGAGAGGGTCGACGACGGCGTGATGCTCAGCGAGTGCTGCAGCGAGGTCAGCTCGCCGTACGCCTCGGACGGCATCTGGTTGTGCTTGGTCGCGCTCGCCAGCGAGGGCACGAACTTCGCCGCGTCCACCGTGCCCCAGCCGCTGACCACGTCGTAGCCCGGCGCCGCGGTGTAGCCCGGAACGTAGATCCCGCTGCGGTTGAAGGTGTTGTTGCCGGTCTTGACGTCGATCAGACCGTTGCGGCTCGGGCTCTTGGACATCGTCTTGTAGAGCGCCTCGTTGATCGGGCCGAGGTTGGAGCCCTTGACCTGGGTGGCCATCGCCAGGATGCCGGCGAACAGCGGTGCCGCCTCCGAGGTGCCGGACGCGCTGTTCATCGTGATGTCCGGCAGCGAGCGCATCGAGCTTCCGGTGATCTTCGCGGTGGACGTCTGGTACGACGGCCGCGGGTAGATCTCCGAGAGGCCGGCACCCTCGATCGGGTTGACCACGAAGGTGTCCTCGCCGCTCTTCGGGTCGGCGCACGGCGGGCAGGGTGCGGTGCGCTGGGCGGTGCTTCCGCCGATCGCGGTCACCCACGGCGAGTCGGCCCAGGTCGCCGACGCGGGGCCGGACGAGACGGTGCCGCACTGCCGGGTGGCGGTGGTGAGGTTCTGCGCGGCGCCGCAGTCACCGGTCGCGTTGGCGATCGGGATACCGGCCACGGCGGCGGTCAGCTCGCCGACGTCCTGGGCGTGGATTTCGGCCGCGCCGCGGCTGTAGTCGGTCTCGCTCGAGCCGTCGCTGATGGACATGACGTTCGCGATCTTGTTCTGGCTGAGGTACTCCATGCCCTTGACGATCTCGGGCATCGCGACCTCGCTGGACGGGTCGCCGACCACCTCGCTGTCCGACGGCGTCGCCGAGATGACGATCTTGGCGTACGGCGCCATCAGGTGGACCGCCTCGACGTCGAGCCGCAACTCACCCTGCCAGGCGCTGCAGGAGCCGTACGACCCGAGAGCCACCATGCCGGGCGGGCACACCGCGGGGAGCGGACCGTTGGGGTAGACGGTCTCGACGGTGGTGTCCGGCAGGCCGATCTGCGCGTCGAGCGCGTTGAGGTCGGACTGCATGTTCGGGTATTCCCAGCCCTCCAGCACCGCGACCGCCGTACCGCAGCCGTCGATGCCCTGCTTCCACAGGCTGTCCACGTGGTAGCTGTAGATGTCGCGCAGGTCGAGGCTGCCCCAGCGCTGCGCGTTGGTGGTGCCGCTGGTCAGCTTCGTCGACACGTTGGTCAGCGCGGTCTTGAGCGCCGCGATCCGGTCGGTCTTGCCCACGCCGCAGCTGCCGACGGGACGCCCCGGGTCGGCCTTGAAGCTGGGGGCCGTCGCCGATACCGACGACGGGCTCGGCACCAGCGCGATCCCGAGTGCCGCCACCGCGGCGGCGAGGACGGCGACACGGATTTTGCCCTGCCGGTTGACCGTTCGTGATCGCGTTAAGCGAGTGATGCCGGTGAAGCGCATGTGCTGGTCCCTTCACGAAACCGAGATACCCGAGAACGGGGGGACGCCGGGTGCTCGCACGCGCGAGTCCGGCGTCATACACAAGAGCCGCCGAGCGAAGAGCGATGAGTAAGTGGGTAGGGTGCCTTTAGTTATTACTGCCAATGATCGACGCCGTCAAGGCCGGGCGGACGTGTGAGAAGTCCCCCATCGGCTTAGACCAGCGTCTTTGCCCCCACGCGGGCGCGGGCGCGGGCGTGCGGCGCCGCGCATGGGCGGCGAGTCCACACCCGACATTGGATCGGTTGCTTCCTACCGCCGTATGAAGTTCGGCGCCAAATATCGGCCGCCGGTGTATTGACGCGCGTGCGCTGGTGATAAATCGGCGGGTGCGCGCGACCCGGGACAGCGGGATCGGCAGGCGCACTGGCACCTGCCGATCCCTGACGAGCCCGTCGATCCCTAACTGTTCCGGATTATCCGGGCAGCTTCGCGCCGGCGCTGGCCGCCGGAACGACCGCGCCGGTCACCGCCGGCGCCGAAACCTGTGGTGCCGTACCCGGCCGGGGCAGCGACGCGGGGCCGGCCACCGGCAGGTTCACCGAACTGCCGGCCAGGTCGACAGTGACCGTGGCGCCGGTGCTGTTGGGTGAGGTGTTCTCCTCGTCGGACAGGCTCAGCACCAGGCCGAGGTTGTGCCCGGCGGCGAGGATCTGGTCCTGTGGTTGCAGCTGCCAGGTGACCGTGTACCACTTGCCGGGTGTCAGCGGTGTCAACCGGTTCAGCGATTGGTAGTGCGCGGCATCGGTCCACCCGCGGGTGAGGATACCGTAGTCCGAGGTGACCAGGTCCTCGGCGGTTTGCAGGTAGCACGCGCTGTCGGTCGGCGTGGACTCGCCCCAGCAGTCCGATGTGGACAGTGTGGTGACGCCACTGAGGTCGTCGGCGAGGTAGTCGTCCCGGGTACCGGTGCCGTAGTCAACGAGCCTGGCCGTCAGCTCGGTATCCGGTTGGTCGGCCTTGATGCGCAGGGTGACGCTCGGCGTGCCGCTGATGTGTAGCGGCTTGCCGATTCCGCTGGACAGGAACACCAGCCGGTCGGTGCGCACGGTGTCCGGGTTGGCGACCGCCGTGGTCTCGCGCAGCCGCGGGTTGTCGGTCAGCGACGCGGTGCCGCCGGCGTGCCCGCCGGTGCCGAGGGTGCCCGCGCCGGTGGTGCCCGCGCCGAGACCCAGCCGCAGCGGGTGCGCCCCGGGCGCCGGGAAGTCGCTCTGCGTCACCCACTGGTTGGGTGCCCGCTCGATGTCCACCTTCGGCTGGCGCATGATGCCGTTGTTCAGCCCCTGCAACCAGTAGTCGAACCATTGGTGCAGGGTGTCGACCCAGGTCGAGCGGCGGATGTCGAACGGGTCGGTGTGTCCCTCCTGGGTCAGCCACGCCTTCACCGGCACGTGGCGGGCCTCCAGCGCGCCCCAGTACTGGCTGAAGTTCTTCAGGAAGACGTTGTTGTCGTTCAGCCCGTGGATGAAGAACACGGATGCGTGCACCTTCGAGGCGGAAAGGACGTAATCGCGCTGTGCCCAGTAGTCGTTGAAGTTTCCGGTCGAGTCATCGGCCGCGGTATCCAGCGCGTCGAACTCGCTGTCGCAGGTGCCCGCCGGCCGCCCGGTGACGTCGCTGCCGAGGAAGCCCGGGTAATCGTCGCTGCGTGGCACGCCGTCCAGCCGCATGTAGTCGTACCAGCTGGAGATCCCGGAGACGGGAACGATGGTGACCAGGCCCTTGACCCCGGTCGCGGCCACGCCGTCGGCGATGGTGCCGTCCCAGGACTTGCCAATCATTCCCACCTTGCCGGTGGTCCACGAGGCCCTGGCGGGGGTGCCGTCCGCGTAGTGTGCGGTGGTGCGTCCGTTCAGCCAGTCGATGACCGCCTTGGCGCTGCCGATCTCCTCGGGTCCCCCGACGTCTCCGCATCCGGTCGACCGGTTGGTGCCGGCCAGGTCCACGGCGACGAACGCGTACCCGCGCGGGACGAAGTAGTTGTCGTAGTAGAGCGGTACGTTGTCGATGACGCCGTTGGCGTCGTACCCCTTGACCTGGCTCTCGTTGCCCCGGCCGCAACAGGTGTAGTACGGCGAGGCCTCCATGATGACCGGTACCTTGATCCCGGCGCGCGGCGCCTCCGACGGCCGCACGATGTCGACGGCCACGGCGTCGGGCTTCCCGTCGCCGTCATTGTCCAGGTGCGTGTCGACCCAGACGCTCTCCCGGATCGCGTGCGCGTACGAGTAGACCGGCTTCGTCTCGTGACCAGAGACGAACGGCAGGCCTCGTGAGGCGCTCGCCGGCGTAGCGGTCAGCCCTACCGCCGCCACCAGTGCCAGGGCCGCCAGCGCACCCAGCGCGGCGGCCACCCGAGCGCGGCCCAGATATCTCGGCATCCGTCCTCCTATCGGACTCGATCCCACTGGGCGAGAACGTACAAGGTTTTGTCGATGTATGGAAGCGTTGAGGTGTGCCGCCCGCCGCCACGCGGCCTGGCGGCACACCAAAAACTGCCGTTCGGCGACCAGCGAACCTAACGACTTTGGGGTCAATAAGGTGGGTGGTGGTGGTCAGCGCCGCCCGGCGAGCACCAACGGCCGGGGCAGCGTCGAGGCGTCGTCGCTGGTCCTCACCCGTGTACCCGGCGGCCCACGCGTCGGTACCCGAGAACGCGACCACGGACTGCAGCACGGTCTGCCGTCCAACGGGTACCGGCACCGGGCGCCAGGTCTCACCGTCCCAGTGCTCGATGAGTGCCTCGTTGTGCGTCACGTCGATGTGGCCACCCCGCGGTACCTGGACGGCCTGCCGACCGGGCCGGTGAAGTTGCTGGCGGTGATCCGCCAGGAGGCCGCCGCCGGGGCAGCCCGAAGTGGTCCACCGACAAGACCGCGTTCGACCTGGTCAGCGACCCGATCGCATGGGGCGCTCCGATCCTGTCGCCGGCGCTGCGCGCCGCCCTGTACGGCGCCGTGGCGCTGATGCCCAGGGTGAGCCGGGTACCGGGTACGGCGGTGCTGGACGGCGGGGCCAAGGGGGTCGCGATCGGGTTCGCCGAGGGCGGCACGCGCTCGGAGCTCATCTTCGATCAGGTGAGCCCGCGGCCACTCGGTACCCGGGAGGTGGCGGTCACCGCCTCCGGCGACGTGCCCCCCGGTACCGTCATCTCGGCGGACGCCTTCGAATTCCGGATCGTGAACGGCGTGGGTCTGACGGACTAACCACCACGCCGAACACCAGTGCGCGTTCTGGCAGCCTCAGTAGGTCATTCCTTGTTGGCCCCCTCGTTCGCGCCGCGTACGAAGTAGCGCTGGAACACCACGAAGATGACCGCCACCGGGATGATGGTCAGCAGGGCCGCGCCCAGCTTCAGCGGGTACTGGCTGCCCGAGCCCAGCGAGCCGCTGACCAGACCGGCCAGCCCGCGCGGCAGCGTGTAGAGGTTCGGGTTCTGCACCGACACCAGGGTGTGCGGGAACTCGTTCCACGTGCCCTGGAAGGACAGGATGGTCAGCGTGATCAACGCCGGCCGGGCGGTGGGCAGGACCACCGACCAGAAGGTGCGGAACGGCCCCGCACCGTCGATCCGGGCCGCCTCCTCGACGCTGGCCGGCACCGATTCGAAGAACTGCTTCATGATGAACACGCCCGTGGCGTCGACGGTCAGCGGCAGGATCAGGCCCGCGTAGCTGTCGTAGATGCCCAGCTGGTTGAGCACCAGAAACTTCGGAATCAGCAGGACGACCGGGGGCACCGCCATCATCGCGACGATCGCGGCGAACAGCACCCGGCGGCCGCCGAAGCGCATCCGGGCCAGCGCGTACCCGGCCAGCGAGGCGAAGAACAGCCGGGTGAACGTGGCCACCACGGTCACCAGTACCGAGTTGCCCAGCCACAGCGGGAAGTCGGTGCCGTCGAAGATGTGCAGGAAGCTGGTGGTGTCGAACGGGTGTGGAACCGGCGAGAGCGGGTTCGCGGTCGCGTCCGGTTCGGTCTTGAAGCTGTTGGTCAGCTGGATAACGAACGGGTAGAGGAACGCCACCGCGAAGAAGCCCAGGATCAGGTACCCGCCGATCCTGCTGACCAGTCGCCGGGCGCTCATCGGGCCGCCCCCTGCCGCGAACCCGACCGGCGGCGCCGGCGCGGCACCCCGTCACGCTCCCGCAGTAACCATCGTTGCATCAGCGTCATGGCCACGATGATGGCGAACAGGATGAACGAGATGGCCGCGCCCGAACCGTAGTTGAAGTCCTGGAACGCGGTCCGGTAGGACAGGAACGCCGGGGTGAGCGTGGTCTTGGCCGGGTTGCCCTGGCTGATCACGTAGATCTGGTCGAAGACCTGCCAACTGCCGATCAGGCCGAGCGTGAGCACCAGGAACAGCGTCGGGCGCAGCATCGGCAGGGTCAGGTACCGCAGCCGCTGCCAGCGGCTGGCGCCGTCGATCAGGCTGGCCTCGTCGAGCTGGGTCGGGATGTTCTGCAGCGCGGCGAGGAACATCAGCATGAAGGTGCCGGAGGTGGTCCACACGACCAGCGCGATGATGGCGCACATGGCCACGCTCGGCCCGGCCAGCCAGTCCCACCAGGACAGCCCGAACAGCCCGTGCCCGGCCAGGGCGGCGGGTGGCGCGTTGGGGTCGACCACGCCGATCGCGCCGAGCAGCAGGTGCAGGAGCCCTCTCGGGTCGGAGAACCAGTGCGGTCCGTTGATGCCGAACGCACTGAGCAGGCTGTTGATGGCGCCGCTGTCGGTGAACATGAACAGGAACACCACGCTGATCGCGACGGAGCTGGTCACCGACGGGAAATAGAATGCGGTGCGGAAGAACGACTTCGCCTTCAGCATCCGGTTGTTGACCAGCATCGCGAGCAGCAGCGCCAGGACGGTCTGCAGCGGCACGACGGCCAGCACGTAGTAGAGGTTGTTGCGGACGCTGGTCATGAAGTCCTGGCGGGCCAGACCGTCCACAGTGAACAGTTTGGTGTAGTTGCCGAAGCCGGCGAAGGGCACGCCCGACTGGAACGGGCTGCCCTGCCCGTTCCAGCCGGTCAGGCTCACCCACAGCGCCATCAGGATCGGCAGCAGCATGAACAGCCCGAGGATGACGACCACCGGCGTGACGAACAGCCAACCGGCAAAGCGTTCGTTGCCACGGGTGCCGCCGCGCCGCGCCCGGCCCGGTGCGGGTCGGGGCGGCTGGCTGGTGCGGCGGTCAAGGGGTGTGACGTCGAGTGCCATGACACGGCTCCTTCACGGCGAGTGGTCTCCTGCGCTGGTTCAGCCGGCGAGCGCGGCCTGGGTGTTCTTCTGCAGGCGCTGGAGGATCGAGCGCGGGTCGGTGGTGGCCAACTGCTGGATGCCGGAGTCGAAGTCGGCCAGCACGCTGTCCATCTTCGGCGCGTTGACCGGACCCTGCGCGTAGTCGGCGCCGTCGAGGAAGGCCTTGTCGGTCGGGAACTGCGCGAGGTACTGGTCCCGCACGGACTGCCGGGACGGCATGACCCCGAATGCCTTGGCGAACGTCATCTCCTGGGTGGCCGACGTCATCGCCTGGACAAACTTGATCGCCTGGTCCTTGTACTTCGTCTTGGCGGAGATGCCCCAGCACTGGGTGAAGGACAGGGTGCCGGCTCCCTTGGGGCCGGTGGGCATCGGGTTGACGGTGTACTTGATGTTCGGGAAGTCGGTCCGCATCGAGCCTTCGATCCAGTTGCCCTCGAAGGTGATGGCCGCCTTGCCCTTACCGAACGCCTCGCCGGCCCAGCCCGCGGACAGCTGCTTCGGGTACTGCGCCAGCCCGTTCTTCAGCAGCGACTGCACGTACTGCAGCGCCTGGAGGTTCTGCGGGCTGTCGGCGGTGGCGGTGGTGCCGTCCTGGTTGACGATCGAGCCGCCGGCCTCGGCCAGGAACGCGTCGACCCGGTCACGGGTGTCGCCGATCGCGATGGGCGTGATGTGGGCGGTCTTCAGCCGCTGCGCCACGGAGGTGAGCTGGTCCCAGGTCTTCGGGACGTCGGCGGTGGTCAGGCCGGCCTTGCTCCACAGGTCGGTGTTGATCTCCATGGCGATGGTGGAGAAGTCCTTGGGGATGCAGTAGAACTTGTTCTGGTACGTGAACGCGGTGCGCAGCGACGGGTAGAAGTCGTCGGTGCCGGACATCGTGTCGGCGTAGGGGAGCAGCGCGCCGACGCTCGCGTAGTCGGCGAACCGGGCGGCGTCCACATAGAACACGTCGGGTGGGTTGCTGCCGGCGAAGGCCTGGCCCAACTGCTGAGCGATGTCGCTCGCCGGGGTGACCGTGGCCGTGTTGCCGCTGGAGCTGGCCCAGGACGCAGCCGCGTCCTTGACCGCCTTGGTCTCGGCGTCGCCAGACGACGCGATGAGGACCTGAAGCTTGGCCGGTCCGCTGGCTTGTTTGCCGGAGGACGAGTCGTTGAAGTTGCTACCGCAGGCGGCAACGGCGAGGACGGCGGCCGCCGCCACCGCGGCGATGCCCGTCACGCGCGCGGAACGGTGTCTCATGGGTTTCTCTCCTTTGAGAAGGGTTTTCGTGGTCGGTACGCGGATCAGCCGGAGTCGCGAACGACCACGTGTGGGCGAAGTAAGACGTGTTGTGGCCGGCCGCTGTGGGTGTCGCCATCGAGCAGCCGGGCGAGCAGTTCGACACAGCTGGCGGCGGACTCGGCGAGCGGCTGGCCGACGCTGGTCAGGCTGATGGCCTGGGCCACCGGTGTGTCGTCAAAGCCGATGACCGCGACCGGGGCTCGCGCGTCCGCGCGTAGCGCGCCGAGGGCGAGCGAGTCGCTGGCGCACACCAGCGCCGTTGGGCCCGCGCCGGCGAGCAGGTCCTGCGCGGACCGCCTACCTTCGGCCACGCCGTCGTCGACCCGGCGCTCCAGGCCCGATGGGTCGAGGTCGGCCGCGCGCATGGCCGCGTACCAACCCTCGCGCCGGTTGTCTCCCACGCCGGAGCCGGTCGGCCAGCCGATGAACCCGATCCGGCGGTGCCCGGCCGCGATCAGTCGCTCGGTCGCCTCGGCGGTGCCCGCGGCGCCGTCGACATCGACCCACGGGTGCCGGTCCGGCGCGCCCCACGGCCGACCGAAGGTGACGAAGGGAATGTCGTGCTCGGCCAGCCAGGTGGTCCGCGCGTCGCCGTGGTGGGTGCTGGTCAACACGAACGCGTCCAGGTCGTAGGAGGCGAGCAGGTCGTCGTAGGTCGCGATCTCGTTGTCGTCGCCGGTCGCGGTGTAGAGCATGATGCGGTACCCGGCCGGCGCCGCGGCCTCGGTGAGTCCGTGCAGAAACCGGTCGAGGATCGAGCCGTTGATCCCGTCGTTGGCCGGCTCGATACGCACAGCGATCAGGCGAGAACGTCCCGTGCGCATCTGGCGCGCCGCCTGGTTGGCCCGGTACCCGAGCGTCTCGATGGCGGCGAGCACCCGGCCGCGGGTCTCCTCGCGCACGAGGTGCGGTGAGTTGAGTACATTTGAGACGGTCTGGCGCGAGACCTGGGCATGATGAGCAACCGTTGCGATGGTTACTTTGCCCGACATTTTCCGCCTTCCTAGGGGTTGAACGATCCAATAGTAATGAGGCAGTATTGGATCGTTCAAACAAATGGATTGCCTCGCACTCTCCCGCGCCGCGGGCACCATGTCAAGAGAAGGACCTCGCGTTGACCACCATTTCGCAGGTACGCCAGTTGCAGCCGCTGCTCCACGACCTCACCGCTACCGTGCACGCTCCGGTCAGCGCGTTGTCCGGCCATGACGGCCAGATCCGCGGCCAGGGCGTGCAGGGCGTCTTCTACGCCGACTGCCGCGCGCTGTCTGAGGCGGTGCTGCGGGTGGACGGCGATGAGCCGGAGCCGGTGATGCACTCGCTGGAGGGAGTGCACGCCGCCCGGTTCGTCTCGCTGGCGCGCCGGCTCGGCAACGACGGGCCCGACCCGACGGTGCGGATCGACCGGCTGCGCGAGGCGGCCGCCGACGGGCTGACCGAGGAGATCCGCGTCTCGTCCAGCGCAGACGACCCGGTGCTCGCGACGGTGACCGTCGAGCTGGGCTGTGACCTCGCCCCGATGGACGTGGTCAAGCACGGCGGCACCACCACGCCGCGACCCGCCCGGCACGCCGGCGGCGAACTGGTCTGGTCGACCGAGGCCACGTCGGTACACGTCGGCGGCGAGGGCGCCCTCGTCGAGCCGGCGCCCGCCAGTCTCACGTGGACGATCGAGGTGCCGCCGGGTCAGACCGTGACGCTGCGGTGGCGGGTACGGGTGGTCACCACGGCGGCCGCGGTGACCGCTGCCCACGAACCGGTCGAGTGGAGCCGGCCCGAGCTGGTCGCCGACGACCGGCGCCTGGTCAGGCTGCTGCGCCGGTCGCTGGACGATCTGGCCGCGCTGCGCCTGGCCGAACCCGCCGCGCGCGCGGACACCTTCCTCGGCGGCGGCGTGCCGTGGTTTCTGACGCTGTTCGGCCGGGACAGCATCTGGGCCGCCCGGATGCTGCTGCCGACCGGCACCGGGCTGGCCGCCGGCACGCTGCGCACGCTGGCCCGCCGCCAGGGGGAGCGCACCGACCCGGCCTCCGGCGAGGCGCCCGGCAAGATCATGCACGAGCTGCGGTACGGCGGCCTGTTCGCCGTCCACGCCGACGCGGCGCCGGCGGTCTACTACGGCACGATCGACGCCACCCCGCTGTGGATCAGCCTGCTGCACGACGCGTGGCGCTGGGGGATGCCCGAGGCCGAGGTGGCGGCGCTGCTGCCCAACCTGCGAGCGGCCCTGGGCTGGCTGGCCGAGCACGCCGACCCGAACGGCGACGGGTTCATCGAGTACCTCGACCTGTCCGGCCGCGGGCTGGCCAACCAGGGCTGGAAGGACTCCGGCGACTCGGTGCGCTTCCGCGACGGGCGGATCGCCTCGGGGCCGATCGCGCTGTGTGAGGTGCAGGGCTACGCCTACCAGGCGGCGGTGAACGCCGCCGCCCTGCTGACCGCGTTCGGGCAGCCCGGGGCGCGGCGCTGGTTGGACTACGCGGACGCGATGGCGCTGCGGTTCCGCGAGCGGTTCTGGGTGGACGGCCCGGATGGGCGCTACCCGGCCCTGGCGCTGGACCGCGACGGCCGGCCGGTCGACTCGTTGACCAGCAACATCGGTCACCTGCTCGGCACCGGTCTGTTGAACGACGCGGAGTCCGCCGAGGTGGCCGCCGCGCTGGGCTCGCCGGCCATGTCCAGCGGCTTCGGCCTGCGCACCATGTCCGCGGGCGACGGCGGGTTCAGCCCGCTGTCCTACCACTGCGGCTCGGTGTGGCCGCACGACACCGCGATCGCCGTGGCCGGGCTGGCCCGCGCCGGGTTCGGCGTCGAGGCCGCCGAGCTGGTCGAGGGCGTGCTCGCCGCCGCCGAGGGGTTCGGCTACCGGCTGCCCGAGCTGTACGGCGGGGACGACCGCGCGAAGGTCGGCCGGCCGGTACCGTACCCCGCGGCCTGCCACCCGCAGGCCTGGTCCGCGGCGGCCAGCGTGGCGATCCTGCAGGCGGCGCTCGGCCTGGAGGCCGACGTGCCCGCCGGCGAGCTGCGCGTGCGCCCGATCGCCGGCGCCCCGCTCGGCGCCATCCGGGCCGGCGGGCTGCGCGTGGCCGGGCGGCCGGTGGAGGTGGCGTTGGACGCCGATGGGCGCATCGACGTCACCGGCCTGCCCGACTCCATCCGGGTGGTCGAGCCGGCGGTCGCGGCGCACCCGCCGATCCCGTCGCAGCCGACGGCCGGGCGCTCGACGGCCATCGGCACCGGTTCACCGTCCCACCGGTAGGCGGCACGGGTCCGACCCCGCGGGTCGGACCCCTCGCCGTCCCGTCCGACCAGGCCAGATCATAGGTTCACCCGCCGCTGCCCGCCGCGACGCGAGCGGCTGACGCGCGTGCACCGTCGCCTTCGCCGGCGTCGACGAGCGTGAGCAGGCCGAACTCCGGCTCACCTCGTCGGCGCTGGCGTTTCGTCATGCGCCGCCACCTGTCGGGCGCCGCCACCTGTCGGGCGCCGCCACCCGTCGCCGCGGGCACCATGACGTCTCTCACTGTCTCGACGGCGCGATCGCGCCCGCGACCGCTCTCACCTGCGGCTTCACCCGACGCGTTGTAGGGTTCTCCGCTCGGGCGAATTGCCCGGTCGATTCCCGTTCCTTGCGTGTTCAACTTGCTGCCCCGCTTGCGCAATTCGCCGGGCCTACCTTCCTCAATATTTGGTCAAAAAGAGGCAGGAAGGAATGCATGAATACCAGCCTCGCAGTCCGCGCCAGGGACATCACCAAATGCTTCGGTGACGTCGTCGCACTCGACGGCATCGATCTGGACGTGGCGCCGGGACGGATCCACGGCCTGGTCGGCCCCAATGGCGCAGGCAAAACCACGCTGCTCGGCCTGATGCTCGGCCTGGCCGTCGCCGACAGCGGAACCCTGGAAATCCTTGATCGTCCGGTCGGGCGCGCGCTCGCCGCCCCCGACGGTGTCGCCGGTTTCGTGGACGGGCCGGGGTTGTACCCCTCGCTCACCGCCCGGCGTAACCTTGCCGCACTCGCCGCCCTTCGCGGCCGCGACGCCCGTACGGCAGGCATCGACGAGGTGCTTGACCAGGTCGGGCTGACCGATGTCGCCGACGACCGGGTCCGCGGCTTCTCCCTCGGCATGCGCCAGCGGCTGGGACTCGCCGCCGCGCTGCTGACCATGCCTCGGCTGCTGGTGCTGGACGAGCCGACCAACGGTCTGGACCCGGCCAGCAAGAAGCACGTGCACCGCGTCCTGACCCGGCTGGCCTCTGGGGGGACCGCCGTGGTGATTTCCAGCCACCGCATGGATGACATCGAGGCGCTGTGCTCCGAGGTCAGCATCCTCAACACCGGCCGGGTGGTCTTCTCCGGCCCGGTGGACAAGCTGAGCGCGGAAAGCGGCGAACTCGACTACCGGCTGGTCACCACCGACGCGGGCACCGCCCGCGAACTCGCCCTCGACATTTCCGGGCTGCGGCTGGTCGACGAACCCGCCGCCGGCCACCGCGCGACCGGCGAGGCGCTGGTGGTGCGCGCGGCCGTGGAAGCCCTGGACGAACTGGTGGCGCGGCTGGTGAACGCCGGGGTCGCGGTGCGCGAACTCTCCCTCGTGATCTCGCCGCTGGAGGCGGCGTTCCTGGCCCTCACCGAGCAGCAGAAGGACAACGGATGACCGCCACGATCGCCGCCCCGGCCGCCGCGGTCCACCGCGTACCGGTAAGCCGCGGCTACCGCTTCGAACTGGTCAAGCTGCTCTCCCAGTGGCGGGTGCGGCTGCTGATCCTCGCCTCCTGGGTCGTCCCGGCGGTCTTCGTGGCCGCCGTCAGCCAGCAGAGTTCGCTGCCCTCCGACACCGTGTTCGGCCGGTGGATGAACGCCACCGGCTGGTCCGGATCGCTGGTGATTCTCACCTTCGCCGGCACCTGGGCGCTGCCGCTGCTGGTCTCGGTGGTGGCCGGCGACGTGTTCGCCGCCGAGGACCGGCTCGGCACCTGGCGCCACCTGCTGGTCGCGATCCGCTCGCCACGACGGATCTTCCTGGCCAAGTCCCTGTCCAGCCTCACGGTGATCCTGCTGATGGTGGCCGGGCTGGCCTGCTCCAGCGCCATCGCCGGGGTACTCGTGGTCGGCAACCGGTCGCTGGTCGGCCTGGACGGGCACCTGCTCGCCCCGGGCGACGCGGCCGGCAAGGTGCTGCTGGCGTGGGTCTGCGCGCTGGCCCCGACGCTGGCGCTGGCGGCGATCGGCCTGCTCGGGTCGGTCACGTTGGGGCGCTCCCCGATGGGGCTGCTGCTGCCGGCGGTCGTCGCGCTCGCCATGCAGGTCGCCCAGATGCTGCCGCTGCCGGTCGCCGTACGCCTCGCCCTGCCCGGCTACGGCTTCATCGCCTGGCGCGGCCTGTTCACCGGTCCCATGCAACTCGGCCCGCTGCTGGTGAGCATCGTGGTGAGCCTGCTGTGGGCGGTCGTCGCGACCGGGCTGGCGTACTGGCTGTTCCTGCGGCGCGACTTCACCAGCGCCACCTACGACGGTTCCGGGCGCCGCATGCTCACCGCCGGCGTCCTGCCGCTGGCCGCACTGCTCGCGCTCACGATCGGGGGCCTCGCGGTGGCGGCATCTCCGGCCCGCGGCTCGGGAATCGACCAGGGCAAGCTCGAACGCTCACTCGCGACCGTGTACGGCCACCTGTACGTGGTGCAGACCGAGCAACTGCACCGCCCCGCCGTCACCGAGGCACAGCTGCGCAGCTCGGCGAGCTGTGACAAGGGCGGCGGCCTGGAGGAGAACACCGGCGCGGGCAACGGCTGGCGTTGCGTGGTCAGTTGGCACCTGCCCGGTGTCGATGCCGTGGGGCAGGCCATCTACCAACTCGACGTCACCCCCGACGGTCGGTACGTCGCGGACGGCGACGGACCGACGCAAGTGAACGGGTACTTCGTGGTGCACACCCCTACCGGGGACGCGCCCAACCCGCTCTGGCAGCTCGACGGGAACGTCGATCTGCTCACCGCAACGAAGGGATAGGGATGCAAGTAGCGCGCAAACGACGCGGGCGCGGCCGGAGTCTCAACCTGAGTCTTCCCGGCCTGGCGAACCGGCGGGTCCGCCTGGTGGTGGTCGGCGCCGCCACCCTGGCGCTCGTCGGACTCGGCTCCGGCGCGGCCTTCGCCTCGACGCGTGGCCTCGGCAACGACCAGGCCGGCCAGAACACCCGGCAGGGCCTGGTCCTGTCCGACGACCAGATCATCAAGCCGATCGGTGACCGGCTGGTCATCAACGGCGGCAAGATCGAGGCCGACACGATCAGCCCGGACGGCACTCACCTCGCCGCGCTGACCACCGATGGCGGCATCGCGCTGACCATCGTCGACCTGAAGAACTGGAAGGTCCAGCAGCTCATCGGCAGCGGCGCCACCGCCAACCTGAAGATCAGCGGCGGCGACGTGGGCCAGCAGGGGCCGACATACTCCCCGGACGGGAAGTCGCTGTGGGTGCCGCGAACCGACGGGTACTCCCGGTTCCCGGTCAACGCCGACGGTTCGGTGAGCGCCCCGACCACCGTCACCATCCCGGCAGACGGCGCGAAGCACGCGCTGCCGGCCCAGGCCGTGTTCTCGACCAACGGCGCGACCGTGTACGCCGCGGTCAACGGCCAGAACCGGATCCAGGCCATCGACGCGGCCACCGGCACCCTCGGGCAGAGCTGGGCGGTGGGCAACGCGCCGCGCGGCATCCTGCGGGTGGGCAACAAGCTGTACGTGAGCAACGAGGGTGGACGCACGGCGACCGCCGGTGACACCACCATCAACTCCTACGGGACGCAGGTGCCGGCCGACCCGAACACCGGCGCCACCACCACCGGCACGGTCAGCGTGATCGACCTGGCGCACCCGACCGCCGTGGTGAAGAGCATCAACGTCGGTCTGCACCCGACCGACCTGTACGCAAAGAACGGGACGCTGTTCGTCACCAACACCGCCAGCGACACCGTTTCGCTCATCGACACCGGCAAGGACAAGGTCGTCCAGACGATCACGACCCGGCCGTGGGATGAGGCCAGCGTCGGGTACGAGCCGGACGGCATCACCCTGACCAACGACGGCCACCTGCTGGTGACCCTCGGTCGGGCCAACGCGGTCGCGGTGTACAAGTACAGCAACGCGAAGAACCCGGTCAAGTACGTCGGTCTGCTGCCGACGGACTACTTCCCGGCCTCGGTCGACCAGGTGGGCGGCCAGATCGTGGTTGGCAACACCCGTGGTATCGACGCCGCGCGTCCCGACAGCAACGGGCACAACACGCACGACACCACGAGCAGCCTGACCCGGTTCAAGCTGCCCAGCGACCACGACACCGCCAAGGACACCGACAAGGTGTTCCAGTACAACGGCTGGACCAACAACTCGGTGCAGTTGGCCAAGGGTAAGAAGGCCAAGGCGGTGGCGGTCCCAGCGAAGATCGGTGACCCGTCGACCATCAAGCACGTGTTCCTGCTGGTCAAGGAGAACCGCACCTACGACCAGGTGTTCGGTGACATGCCGCAGGGCAACGGCGACCCGTCGCTGACCCAGTTCGGTGAGAACGTGACGCCGAACCAGCACGCGCTGGCCGAGCAGTTCGGCCTGTACGACAACTTCTACGACCCGCCGACGAACTCCGCCGAGGGCCACAACTGGCTGATGCAGGCCGACAACCCGGAGTACACCGAGTCGTCCGCCGGCGAGTACCTGCGCAGCTACGACACCGAGGACGACGCGCTGGGCCACCAGCGCTCCGGGTTCATCTGGAGCGGTGCCCAGGCCGTCGGCGACACCGTGCGTGACTACGGTGAGTTCAACCAGTTCGAGTCGTACCCCTCGGGCAACAACTGGGGCACGTTCTACTGCGACGCCCAGAGCATGGAGGCGACCGGGGCGCCGACCACGATCGACCAGGTCACGTCCTCGCCGATCCCGTCGCTGAACGACGTCACGGACCACGCGTACCCGAAGTTCGACACCAGCATCCCGGACATGTACCGGTACGAGATCTGGAAGCAGGACTTCGAGAAGAACGGTCCGGCCAACCTGAACATGTTCTGGCTGTCCAGCGACCACACCGGTGGCCCGCTCAACTCGGCCGCCCAGGTCGCCGACAACGACCTGGCGGTCGGCAAGATCGTCGACACGATCTCGCACAGCAAGTACTGGAAGGACTCGGCGATCTTCGTCGTCGAGGACGACAGCCAGGCCGGCCAGGACCACGTCGACGGCCACCGCGCCCCGATCCAGGTCATCAGCCCCTACGCCCAGCGTGGCGCGGTGGACGACAGCTACTACTCGCAGGTCACGATGGTCCGCACCATCGAGCAGATCCTGGGCATCCACCCGATGAACCAGGAGGACAGCGCCGCCACCCCGATGACGACGGCGTTCACCAACAAGCCCAACTTCACGCCGTTCACCGCGGTGCCGAACAAGACCTCGCTGACCCTGGGCTACGCGACCGAGCCGAGCTGCGGCTGGGACAACGTCCCGGCGGCGGACGCGGCCGCTCAGCCCTCCACGGTGGTGCCCGCGGCGGCGAAGCAGGTCGAGACGCAGTGGCAGCAGTGGAAGTCGCAGCAGCGCCTGACCGGGCCGAACGCGGTTCCGGACTACGCGAACCCCGCGCAGATGAACCACTACACGTGGTACGACACGCACGGGTGGACCACGCCTTACCCGGGTGAGTCCAAGATTTACGCACCGAACCAGGTGCCGGGCGCCTTCATCCCGTCGTCGGACTCCGACGGCTGATCGTAGGCTCACAGCGGCACGGGGCCCCTGTCCGGCGGTACGCCGGGCGGGGGCCCCTCCCGTCGCGGTCGCACCCGCCGCGTGGTCAGGCGGTGAGGACGACTTTGCCGGTGACGGTTCCGGACTCGGCCGCGCGTAGCGCGTCGGCGGCGCGATCGAGCGGGAACTGGGCCGCGATCTGGGCGGTGAGGTGCCCCTCGGCCATCGCGGTCAGGACCTGGGTGAGGTCGTGCCGCAGCCGGGCGCGGAAGCGCCGCCTGGCAGGGACGCGGCCGGCCCAGATGTTGTAGAAGTAGGCGCGCCGTCCGTTGGGCAGTGCGTTCCACGCCCAGACCCGGGCCAGAATCTTGAGCACCGGCAGCTGCCGGGAGCCGGTGTCGTCGCGGGTGGCGGCGCTTCCGTAGGAGACCAGGGTGCCACCCGGGGCGAGCAGCCGCCACGAGTCGAGCACGCTGGGCATGCCGAGGTGGTCGAAGACCGCGTCGACGCCGCCGGGGACCAGCTCGCGCACGGCGGCGGGCACGTCGCCGCGGTAGTCGATCGGGGTGACACCGAGGTCGCGCAGCCTGTCGTGGTGGCGGGCGGCGGCGGTGCCGATCACCCGGACTCCGGCGAGGCGGGCCAGCTGCGCGAGCGTGGAGCCGACGCCGCCGTTGGCGCCGTGCACCAGGATCGTCTGACCGGCCCTGACCCGGGCCTTCCGGTGCAGCAGCTGCCAGGCGGTGATGCCGTTGACCACGACGGTCTCCGCCTCGGCCGGGCTCGGGCCGGCGGGCACCGGCACCACGTCGGCGGCCTCGACGATCACGTGGCTGGCCCAGCCGCCCACCTTGGTCAGTGCCGCGACGCGCTGCCCGAGCAGCGTGGGGTCGGTCCCGGCGCCGATGGCCGCAACGATCCCGACCAGGTCGTAGCCGGGCACGAACGGGAACGGCGGCTGATCGTAGTAGCGGCCCCGGCGCATCTGCTGTTCGGCGAAGGACACCCCGGTGGCCTCCATCCGGATCACCACCTGGCCGGCGGCCGGGACCGGCACCGGCGACGTGCGGATCAGCAGGCCGTCGGGGGCCACCACGCCCGGAAGCACGATCTCGATGCGTTCATTGGTCGGCATGGCCCGACCTCCATTCCGTTATAACATGTCGCTTCAGTTATAACCTCTAACCACAGTATTATGGGCTCACGGACGGGGTGTCAAGGGGAGGGGCCGGCATGCGGGAGGCCGTGAGGAGTCCGCGGGAGCGTTACCGCGAGCAGGTCCGGGACGAGATCAAGGCACACGCCTGGACGCAGGTGGCGAGCACCGGGGCCTCGGCGCTGTCCCTCAATGCCATCGCCAAGCAGATGGGCATCAGCGGCCCCGCCCTCTACCGGTACTTCCGCAATCGCGACGACCTGATCACCGAGCTGGTCCTGGGCGCCTACCGCGACCTGTCCGATACCTGCCGGGCCGCCGCGGCGGCCGAGCACACACCCGCCGCCCAGCTCACCGCGGTGGCCGACGCCCTGCGCCGGTGGGCCCTGGCCGCCCCGCACCGGTACCTGCTCATCTACGGCACCCCGGTGCCCGGCTACGCCGCCCCGCCCGAGGCGACCGCGATCGCCGCCAGCATCATGTCGGTGCTGCTCGACGCCTTCGCCAAGGCCGGCGCCCCGGCCGCTCACGCCCGCCGGCCCGCCACCGACCTGCAGCGGCACCTGGCCACCCACCGGCAGTGGGCGGGCGACCACTCCGCCTCGCCGGCCGGGCTGCGCCGCGCGCTCACCTTCTGGACCCGGCTGCACGGGGTGGTCAGCCTCGAGGTCGCCGGGCACTTCACCGGCATGAACTTCGACCCCGCCCTGCTCTACGCGGCGGAGGTCGACGCCGTCCTCAACGGGACGTGATCACGCCCTGGGTCTCGGGTGTCGGGCGTCGGCACCGGCCGCTCGCCGGCCTCATCCGCCGGTCGAGGGCGCCAGCGGCCACGCGACCTCGTCGACCGCGAGAAACGGCGAGCCCGCGATCGTGGCCGGCGTCATCCCGGTGAAGGCCATGACGTCCCGGTGCAGGTGGGACTGGTCGGCGTAGCCGCCGGCCGCCGCTACCACGGCGGCGCGGTGGCCGGCGGCGAGACGGTGCGCCGCGTGATCGAAGCGGATGAGCTGGGCGGCGCGCTTGGGAGTGAGGCCGACCTGGGCGCGAAACCGGGACCAGAGGCGCTTGCGGCTCCATCCGATCTCAGCGACCAGCTGTTCGACGCGTAACCGCCCCCGGCTGGCCACCAGCCGTCCCCAGGCGAAGGCGACTTCCGGGTCGACGGCTCGGCCCGCCTCGTCCCGTCGAGCCAGCGCGGCCTCCGCGATCGCGAATCGCTCAAGCCACGATCCGGCGGCGCGTAAGCGCTCCTGGATCCGTACGGCATCTCGTCCCCAGAGGTCATCCAGGCCGACCACCGTCCCGCCCAGCTCCCCGCAGGCGCCCAGGGCGGTGTGCGCGAGCATCGGGGAGAGCCGCAGTTGGAGGCACTCGGAACTCCTGGCCAACGCCTGTGCTCGAGCCCCATCGGGCGCCAGCCCGGCGACGATGCGGTCCCGCTGCCGCGAACCGCGGCCGTCCTCGACGATGAATGGTTCGTCGCCGAAGTCGAAGATGACCGTAACCGCGGGGTGCGGGATCAACCCGACCTCGCGGAACTCATTGGCCTGATCGCCGAATCCCGCCATGGTGACACCGGGCAGCCGGCCCGGACGCGACCGGGCCGTGATGTCCCATCGGGGTACACCGGCGCGAGCCGGCGCGGCTGGTGGCACGCCGCCATGGTAGGAACCACTTCGCGGTGGCCGCAACGGGACGGCTCTCAAGACGGCCTCCCGGTCAGCGTTGGCCGGCCCACACCTCGCGCTCGGCACCGTCGGGGTCGCGGACGACGGTGATCCCCTCGCCGATCAGCGCGGTGGACCGGTCGGCCAGGTCGTACCGGGGCCAGCCCGGGTCGCCGTCGGCAACGAAGCGGACCCAGGCGCCGTGCGCGGTGTCGGCGACGGCCTGTGGTGGTTGGTCGCCGATGAGGGCCCGGTTGGACTCCTCGTCGAGCAGGTCGAACACGTACGGCAGCTCCACCGCGTGCGCGGCGCCGAGGCGGCCGCCGAAGCTCGGCGACTCGTGGTCGAAGCGGTACACCCAGGTGTCGGCCTCGCCCGCCTCGACGCGAGCCTCGGCGACCCGGATCGTCGGAACCCGGATGGAGCAGTCGGTCATCACGGCGGCGAGCAGGTCCCCGTCGCTCACCGCCGGCCGGACCGCCCGGTAACGCTCGATCGTCCCGTCGGGTGCGCCCGCGGCGCCCACGACCGCGGCGAGCACGCGCTCGTCGATCAGGTCAATCATGCCGGTGGGGACCAGGCCGATCCGGGTGTCATCCCGGTTCCACCCGGCCAGCAGCCGCACTCCACGGCCGGCGCCCAGTGCCAACGCGTCGAGTGGATGGCGGGGGAGGAGTTCGCCGTCGACGACCGGGGCGAAGGGCAGGCTTCCCCAGGTGGTCGGATCCGAGGCGCTCTGGAACTCCCGCACGAGCGCGGACGCCGCCCGCGCGAGCGGCTCGGCCGGCACCTCGCCGAAGGCCGCGCGGGTTGGGGCGACCCCGAGCGAGGACGCCAGCCTCGCGGCGATGCCCGCGGCGGTTCGCGCCGTGAGGGTCTGGGCGGACGCCCCGCTCTGCGTGACCGCCTGGCGGAAGAGGCCCCGAGCGCGGGGCATGGCCAGAAGGTTGGTGATGCTGATGGCCCCGGCGGACTGGCCGGCGACGGTCACCCTCCCCGGATCACCGCCGAAGGCGGCGATGTTGTCCCGGACCCACTCCAGCGCGGCGATCTGATCCAGCAACCCCGGGTTGGCGGTGCCGTCATCGAGGTACAGGAAGCCCTCCGCGCCGAGCCGGTAATTGATCGTGACGCACACGATCCCGTCGCGGGCGAAGGACGTGCCGCGGTAAGCGGCCATTGATCCGGACCCCTTCGTGAACATGCCGCCGTGGATCCAGACCAGTACCGGCAAGCCGGACTGGCGGGGATCGGGGGTCCACACGTTGAGGTTGAGGCACTCCTCGCCGGGGATCACGACCTCCGGGAGCAGTTCCGCGCCCCCCGGACCGGGGTTGTCCTTCGGGCAGGTCGGTCCGTAATCGGTGGCGTCGCGCTCGCCCTCCCACCGCGCGGGCGGCTCGGGAGCCCGCAGGCGGCGTGTCCCGAAGGGCGGGGCGGCGTACGGGATGCCGAGAAACGCCGCCACGCCCCGGTCCATCCGGCCCCGCAACCGACCGCTCGCCACCCGAACCGCCGGCGCGCTGTCCACGGTGTTCGTCATCGCCTCTCCCGTCGCTCGCAGCCGCGTGGCCTCCCGCACGCGAAGCCGTGCCGGGCCCGAGGCCGAGCATGACAAGCTCAGCGACGGGATGTCTTGGACGAATGTTCCGTCGCGCCGTCGGCGTCACGGGGACGCCGACGGCGGCCCGGCGGCTGTGGTTCACGACCTGGTGCGCGCCCCGAGCGGCGTCGCCGGGTCGCCGAATCCTTCGCGGGGCGCCTGGCCTTACCGCGATAGGCGAGCAGGCTATAGGCGAACCCGGCCACGGGGGTGCCCAGGAAGATCAGTGCGAGCATCACGTACCCGGCCGGTGATCCGCCTTCGACGTACGTGTTGGCGGACCGGCGGTTGGCGACGACCGCGCGAAGTGGCTCTCCCACTTTGGGCTCCACGGAGGCCGTGTAGGAGACCTGTGTCTGGAACCCTCCGCCGTCCGCGGTGAAGGTTCCCCGACAGGTGTACTGGTGGCTCACCGCCTGGCCACCCGGGTGCCGGCGGGTCGCGTTGACCGGGGTGTTGAACGCCTCGTCGCGGCACGACGCGGGCCGGTACGTGCCGTGGATGCCCCGATTGGCCTCGTACTGTGCCCAGGCGTGGCCGGTCGCCAGCCAGCCGACCCACCCGAACAGCACCAGTAAGGCGAGCAGGAACACGCACGCCACGTAGAAACGCACTCCCAAGGGCGCTCGTCGGCCGGTCACCCCGGCGAGGCTAGCGGCAGCGGGCAACCGGACGAACCCATCGACCTCGGGTCCTCGATCGGCACCAAGGTGAGGTTCATCCCGTGACGCGGTGGACCGCGGCGCCGGCGGTGGGCCCCGGACAGTCCCCGGCGGCACCGCGACGCACCGGGCGGCCCGCGACGCACCGGTCAGGGGGCGCCGGTCGGCGCAGAGGGCCCGGGCGGGGCCGTGGTGCCCTCGAGCGTGTGGGTGCAGGACAGCAGGACCTGCCGCTCGTGCTCGCCGGCCGGGTCGGCCAGCAGCGCGGTCAGCATGCGCACCGCGCGGCGGCCCATGGCGTTGCGCGGGATGTTGAGCGAGGCCCACCGCCCACCGCCGATCTCCCCGCCCGGGTCGTCGACCAGCAGCACCACCGACAGGTCGCGCGGCACGGCCAGGCCGCGCAGGCTGGTCATCGCGGCCAGTACCCGCAAGAGGCTCACCGATTCGACGAGGATGGCGGTGGTGCCGGCCGCGAGCGCGGCGTCCAGCCACTGCGCGGTCAGCTCGTCGGGCCGGGTGAACGCCGGGGTGGGCACCTGGAGCCCGAAGCGCTCCAGGGCGGCGGAGAACCCGTCCCAGCGGTCGGCCTGCGGCTCGTACCGGATGGCCTCGCCCAGGTACCCGAGCCGCCGGTGCCCCATGGCCACGAGGTCGTCCACGATCCGGCCGGTGGCCGCACGGTAGTCCCCGCCGACGTAGCAGATCTCCTCTTCGGGTACTTCGCGATGTCCTATGTAGACGAACGGGTAGCCGTCCGCCGTCAGCCGGGCCAGGTCGTCGCGCAGCGCGTGGTGGCCGAGCAGGAGGCTGCCGGACGCCTGCCGCAGCCGGTTGACCGGGCCCTGATAGATGTGGCGTAACCCGTCCTCATCCTGGGCGGCGGTGAACAGCACCAGGTTGCACGCCTCCAGCGCGGCCTGCTCCTCGATGCCCTGGAGGAATTCGAAGTAGTAGTCGCGGGCGCTGGTCGGGAAGATGGGTTCGAAGGTGTGCACGCCCAGCAGCAGCGGGGTGCGCGCGGGGCCGGTGGCGCGCGGCGGCGAGGTCGGTGCGTACCGTAGCCGGCGCGCGGCGGACAGCACCCGGCGCTGCGTCTCCGGCGAGATCCGGCCCAGGTCGGCCGCGCCGTTGAGGACCATCGACACGGTTGACTGGGAGACCCCTGCCTCACGCGCGATGTCGGCCTGGCGGGAGCCGCGGTTGCTGGACTTCGGCACGCTTTTCATCCTCCTTCGACGGGCGACCCGGTGGCCGGCGAGCTGACCGGCGCGGGCGGTGGGCCCGACGACTGGACCGGCGGCCAGGTAAGGATGCCACCGCCGCCGGTCAATGCCTTGGCCAACGTCCCGTAATCGACATCCTGTACCGCGACCCCGGCCGCCACCGCGTGGGCGGCGGCCACCCCGGCCGCCTCGCCGAGCATCATGAACACCGGCTCCATGCGGACCGACGCGAACGCGAGGTGCGAGGCGGACACGGCCGACGCGACGATCAGGTTGGCGCACTCGCCGGACCGGGGGACCAGGGACCGGTACGGCACGCCGAACGGGCGGGCGAGCGGCTGCTGCACGTTGCCCTCGTTGCGCGGGTACCCGTCGACGAGCACGCGTTTGGCGTTGTGGGAGTCCATGACGTAGGAGGCGAGCGCGACCGGGTCGGGGACGCCGGCCCGGCCGGCCGCGTCGTGCTGGGTGATCACGTGGTCGGAGACCATCCGGCGTGCCTCGCGGATGTAGAGCTGGTGCGGCCAGTGCGAGGAGTCGCCGAACTCCTCGGGCGCCAGGCCGTAGCCGCGGGTCGCGTCCCGCACCTCGGCCGGCAGCCGGGGATCGTTGGCCAGGAAGTGCAGCAGGCCGGCCTGGTAGCGGACGTGGTCGTTGAAGATCTCCTCCCGCCGGGCGTAGTCCGCCTCGGGCCATTCGTAGTTGGCGCCGATGTGGTCGGAGGAGACGGCGCCATGGTTGTTCATGTCGAACACGTCGCCGTGTACCCGGGTGGTCCGGCCGTAGAGCTCGAAGATGCCCGCGTCGATGTGGCGGCGCAGCAGTTCGTAGCGGTCCGGGTCGTACCCGTCGGGTCGGGGGTACGGCACGCGACGGGCGCCGGTGGTGACCGCGAGCCGGAAGTTGTACGCCTGCAGCCGGTGGTCTCCGGCGCCGGCCGGGCCGTGCGGGTCGGCACTGATGCCGGGCAGCAGGCCGCTTTCCGGATGCCCGGGTCGCAGGTACGGGTCGACGGGCCGCTGGAACTGGTGGTTGTGGCTGGGCTGCACGCCGGCGAGCGACTCACCGTACACAGTAGACGCTTCACGCCCGATGGTGTGTGACACTCCGGCCGCGGCCAGCAGGTCGCCCTCATAGGAGGCGTCGATGAAGACCCGGGCGTGGTACCGGCGCCCGTCGTCGGTGCGCAGTTCGGCGATCCGGTCGCCGGCCATCCGCACCCCGGACAGGTGCGCTCGGCGCAGCACGGTGACGTGGGCTGCGGCCAGCCAGCGTTCGAAGATTTCCTCGGCGACCCGCGGCTCGGCGTCCCAGTGCGGGTCGGGCGCGTGGTACGCGGCGGCCACCTGCCGGTAGAACGCGCGGGCCAGACCGCCGACGGTGCCGGGGTGGCCGACGTCGGTGGTGCCGAGCCCGCCGGTGGTCATCCCGCCCAGGTGGTCGCCGAAGGCGAGCAGGGCGACCGAGCGCCCCTCGCGTGCGGCGGCCACCGCGGCGGTCACTCCGCCGGACGTGGCGCCGTAGACCACGAGGTCGGTGGTCAGCGTCGCGTCCCGCGCGCCGACCGGGGTGGGTGGGTGGTAGTAGCGGACGCCGGGCAGGGCGGTGCCTCCGATCATGTCGTCGGTTTTAGCATCAGCAGGTCTGGATGTACAGCAGAAATATTAGCTGACCTTG
The DNA here is from genome assembly GCF_039543385.1 of Rugosimonospora acidiphila. Classification (NCBI taxonomy): domain Bacteria; kingdom Bacillati; phylum Actinomycetota; class Actinomycetes; order Micromonosporales; family Micromonosporaceae; genus Rugosimonospora; species Rugosimonospora acidiphila. The sequence goes on along the minus strand of NZ_BAABJQ010000043.1, from coordinate 17,434 downwards.
AGTATTGACATGGCTAGGAAGTTGGCCGGTAACGTAGCCGCAACCAAACCCAGACCTGCAAATATATTAGCAATTCAAGGAGACAGTCTGATGGGTGATCTGCTGGTCGTCGGCGGTGGACTCGGCGGGGTTGCCGCCGCACTCACCGCGGCCCGGCTCGGGCACCGCGTGGTGCTGACCGAGGAGACCGACTGGCTCGGCGGTCAGCTCACCGCGCAGGCGGTCCCGTCCGACGAGCACCCGTGGATCGAGACCGCGCACATCTCCTCGACCTACCGCGAACTGCGCACCCGGGTGCGTGACTACTACCGCCGCAACTACCCGCTGCGCCCCGACGCGGCCGCCAACCCGACGCTGAACCCCGGACTGGGCAACGTGAGCCGGCTGTGCCACGAGCCCCGGGTAGGCGTGGCCGTGCTGGACGAGATGCTCGCCCGGTACGTCTCGGCCGGCCGGATCACCGTGCTGTACCGGCACGTCCCGGTGGCCGCGACCACCGACGGCGACCGGATCACCGCGGTGACCGTGCAGTGCCTGCGCACCGGCGACCGGCGCACGCTGACCGCGCCGTTCATCGTGGACGCCACCGAACTCGGCGACCTGCTGGAGTTGGCCGGCGTCGAGCACGTGGTCGGCGCCGAGTCGAGGGACGACACGGGCGAGCAGTTCGCCGCGCCGCTGGCCGATCCCGCCGACCAGCAGGCCATCACCTGGTGCTTCCCGCTGGAGTACCGGCCCGGCGAAGAGCACGTGGTGGACAAGCCCGCCTCCTACGAGCACTGGAAGACCCACGTCGACCCGTTCTGGCCCGGGCCGCAGCTGTCCTGGGAAAAGATCGACATCCACACCATGCGCGGCCGGGCCAACTACATCTTCGAGGGCGACCTGGACGCCACCCGGCTGCCCGACCTGTGGCACTTCCGGCGCATCCGGGCGCGCAGCCAGTTCGACCCGCGGCTCATCGACACCGACATCTCACTGGTGAACTGGCCCAACGTGGACTACTGGGAGGCGCCGCTGGTCGGGCCGGGGGTGGACCGGGCCGCCCGGGAGCGCGCGCTGCGCCGGTGCAAGGAGCTGTCGCTGTCCTACCTGTACTGGATGCAGACCGAGGCGCCCCGACCGGAGGGCGGGCATGGGTACCCGGGCCTGCGGCTGCGCCCCGACCTCACCGGTACCGACGACGGGCTGGCCAAGTCCGTCTACGTCAGGGAGTCGCGGCGCATCCGGGCCCGCTTCACCGTCCTGGAGCACCACGTCGCCGTGGTGGACCGCCCCGAGGGCGCGGGCAGCGAGGTGTTCGCCGACGCGGTCGGGGTCGGCCACTACAACATCGACCTGCACCCGAGCGCGGCCGGCGTCAACTACGTCAACCTGGAGTGCTACCCGTTCCAGATCCCGCTCGGTGCGCTGATCCCGATCCGGGTACGCAACCTGGTGCCGGCCAACAAGAACATCGGCACCACGCACCTGACCAACGGCTGCTACCGGCTGCACCCGGAGGAGTGGAGCATCGGTGAGGCGGCGGGCGCGCTGGCCGCGCTGTGCCTGAGCGAGGGCACCGAACCGCACGCGGTGGCCGACTCGGCCGAGCGCACCGCCGACCTGCAGCGGCTGCTCGCCGACACCCTCGGCGCCCCGATCGCCTGGCCGGACGAGATCCGCCGCACCCGCCCGTCGCAGGCGGCCAAGGGCGCGACGCCGGTGTACGCGCTGCCGGAGGTGCGGGCCTGAGATGGAACAGCCGGAAGAGTTCGACGTTCTCATCTACGGCGCCACGCTGGCCGGCATCATGGCGGCGCTGCGGTTGCGGCTGCGCGGGTACCGGTGCGTGGTCCTGGAGCCGACCGGCCACGTCGGCGGCATCGTGGCCGGGGGCCTGGTCAAGACGGACACCCCGAACGTCAGCGAAGCCCTGGCCGGGCTGACTCAGTCGCGATTCTTCCGCGGCATCGGTCAGCTGTACGGGCTGGACGGACCGGCCTACCGCTTCGAACCGAAGCTGGCCTCGCGGGTCGCGCGGGCGCTGCTCGACGAGGCGGGCGCGACCGTCCACGTTGGACAGCGCATCCACGGTCCCGCCGATGTCGAGCGGGCCGGCGACCGAATCCGCGCGGTGCGCACCGGCGAGGTGTGGCGGACCGCGAGGTTCTTCATCGACGCCTCCTACGAGGGCGACCTGATGGCCGCGGCCGGCGTGCCCTACACCGTCGGGCGGGAGCCGGCGGCGCGGTACGACGAGCCCTATGCCGGATTCCTGCCCGATCGGGCACTGCTGCGGGGCCCGTTCCGGCCCAATACCGGATATCCGATCGGGGACGTGCCCCGGATGGCCGCCGGCGAGGGCGACGGCAAGACGCAGGCATACAACTTCCGGGGCGTGCTGTCCACGAACCCGGACCGGATTCCCTTTCCCCGGCCGGAGGACTACGACCCGAAGCGCTACGAACTCCTGCGCCAGCTCCTGGACGCGCGGGGCATCCCCGGCCTGTCGTCGATCGTGACGCACACCGCCACGCTGCCCGGCGGCAAGTTCCAGACCAACCAGGCACTGTTCATCGGATTCGACCTGCCCGGCGCGTCCTGGGACTACCCGGACGGCAGCTGGCGCCGGCGCGAGGAGGTCATCGCCGAACACGTGCGCTGGCACCAGGGCATGCTCTACTGGCTGGCCAACGATCCCGGGCTGGCCGAGACGTTCCGCGCCGACGCCCGGCGGTTCGGGTTGCCGCCGGACGAATTCGTCGACAGCCCCCACGGCCAGGGCTTCCCGCACGCGCTCTACATCCGGGAGGGGCGCCGGATGCGCGGCGCCCACGTGCTGACCCAGCACGACCTGCTCGCGCCCGGCAACACCAAGCCGACCGCGGTGTGCTGCTGGAAGTACGGCATGGACAGCCACCTCGTGCAGTACTACCCGCACGGCGACGACACCGTCGCGGGTGAGGGTTCGCTGTCCGGCACCGAGAGCAACCCGCCCGTCGACCTGTACCAGATCCCTGCCGAATGCTTGTTCCCCGCCGCCGGAGGGGTGGCGAACATCGCGGTACCGGTGTGCTTTTCGGCCAGCCACGTCGGGTTCAGCTCGCCCCGGATGGAGCCCAACTTCGGGATGCTCGGCGAGGCGGCCGGCGAACTGGCGGCGCAGAGCCTGACCACCGGCGAGCCGGTGCAGCGCTACCGGTACCCGGAGCTGGCCGCGGCGCTGACCGAGCACGGCAGCGTGCTGTCCCTTCCCGGACTGGCCGGGTAGGTGGACGCCGTGCTGATCGCCGCCGGGGTCTTCCAACCCGGACCGCTGGACGCAGCGGCCGGCTGGCAACCGCACCGCGCCGAGCTGCCGCTGACGGTCGACGGCACGCCTGCCGGTGGGTGGCTGCTGGGTCTGGAGTTCACCGCCGGGCACGGGCCCTGCCCCGACCTGGAGATCGAGGTGGACGGCCGGCACCGCGGGCTGTTCCACCCGGCGGTGCGCCGGGAGGACCGCACGGAGGTGTACCGGCACGGGCCGATCGCGGGCGAGGTGACCCTGGACGTCTGGCTGCCCACCGACTGGCTGCCGCCGGGAGACCACCTCATCGCCGTGACGTCCACGATGGACGTGCCGGCCGCCACCGGGCCGGTGCCCGCAGCGCGGGACGAGCCCAGGCGCCACCGCGAGCAGTACGGCCACCACTTCGGCAGCGGCATCACCTGGCGCGCCGCCACGCTGCGCCCCGCACCGTCGGACCCCGCACCGTCGGGTTCCGACGCGCCGGTCGTCGAGCTGGTCGCCACCCCGCTGTTCGTGGAGCGCGACGGCGGCCCGCACGAACTGCTCCAGCTCACCGTGGACACCCCGGCCGGCGCGCCCCGGCCACGGCGGGCCACGGTCCGGCTGGCCGGCCACACCCACGAGCTGGACCTCACCCGCGACGACCGCGACTTCGGCCAGGTGCGGGTGCGGTTCGCGGTGCCCGCCTTCGAGCCGGGCACGGCCGAGGTGTCGCTGGACGGCGGCCCGGCGCGCGGCGTGCCGCTGACGCCGTGCCGCCGGTGGACCCTGCACCTGGTGCCGCACGTGCACCTCGACGTGGGCTACACCGACACCCAGGGCAAGGTCCTCGAGCTGCACAGTCGCAACCTGGACCGGGCACTGTCCACCCTGGACGAGGACCCCGACTTCGCGTTCTCCGTTGACGGATCGCTGATCCTCGACCAGTACCTGGCCACCCGCTCGCCGCAGCGGGCCGCCCGGCTGCTGGCGGCGCTGCGCACCGGGCGGCTGTCTACCAACGTGTTCCACAGCCTGTTCCTGTCCGGCGTGGCGAGCCTGGAGGAGGTCTACCGGGCCGGGTATCTCGCCGCCCGGCTGCGCGAGCGGCACGGGGTGCCGGTCAGCTACGCCAACCTCACCGACGTGCCCTCCTACAGCGCGGCGCTGCCCTCCATGCTGGCCGCGCTGGGCATCGAGGCGTTCGTCGGCATCGAAAACCACCACCGGGGCGGCAACGCGGACAGCGACGAGCAGCACCTGAAAAGCCCGGTCCGGTGGGAGGGCGTGGACGGTGCCCAGGTGCTGGCCTTTTTCTCCGACACCTACTCGCAGCTGCGGTTCATGGCCGGCGACCCGCAGACCGTCGCGGGCGGGGCACACGCGCTGTGCCGCCTGCTGGCCCGGTACGAGCGGGACGACTACCTGCCGCACGACCTGCCGATCATCGGCACCCATGCCGACAATGAGGACCTGGCCGACGGCGACGCCGGCTTCGCCGCCCGGTGGAACGCGGCCTACGCCTACCCGCGCATCCGGGTGTCCACCCTCGCGGACTACCTGGCCGCGGTGCGCCCGTTGGCCGACCGGCTGCCGGTGTGGCGGGGCGACGGCGGCAGCTACTGGGAGGACGGCGTCGGCACCGGCGCCACCGTGACCGCCGAGCACCGGCGGGTCCAGGCCGCGCTGCCCGTGGCCGAGGCGCTCGCCGCCCTGGTGTCCGGCGTCGAGCCCGGGTACCGGCCGCACCGAGCCGCCCTCGACGCCGCCTGGGAGGGCGCGCTGTTCGGCTGCGAACACACCTGGACGTGGGCGCACGCCAACGCGTACCCGCACGGCGAGCAGGCCGGCGACCAGCTGGACTGGAAACGGCACCAGGTACACACCGCGCTGCGGGTGGCCACCGACGAGACCCGCCGGGCGCTGAGTCAACTCGGCGAGCTGGTCACCACGGCCGGGCCGACGCTGCTGGTGCACAACCCGCTGCCGGGGCGCCGGGACGTCGAGGTGGAGACGGAGCTGCCTGCCGGGGCCACGGTACCGGTGCCGGCGGAGGTACTCGCCGACTGCGGCGGGTACCGGCGGTACCGGCTGACCGTGCCGGACGTGCCGGGGTTCGGCTACACCACGCTGCCCATCGCGTCGACGGCGACCATCGCGCCGGGGTCGGAAGACGGATCGTCCACGGTGGACTCCGCCGGCACCGGCGGGTGGCGGCCCGTGCCGGACCGCCTGGAGACCGACCGGTGGGAGGTCACCCTGGACCCGGGGACCGGCGCCGTACTGGGCCTGACCCACCGGGCCACCGGCCGCGAACTGCTCGACCCCGCCGCGCCCTGGCGGCTCGGCGAGGTGCTGTACGTGCTGGGCGGCCCGGTGGAGCTGACCCGCGGGGACGCGCCCGCCCACAGCGGGCAGCCGCACGTGCACGAACCGGCATCCCGCACCACCCTGCTGGGTCGCCGCCCGCCGGCACCGCGGCCGGACCTGACCACGCACCCGGCCGTCATGCGGCCGGTCGGACTGCTGCGCACCTACGACGGATGGCGGCTGCGCGCCGTCGGCGAGGCGCCCAGCCTGCCGCGGGTCGAGGTGGACGTGCTGCTGCGCGACACCAGCGACCGGGTCGACGTGACCGTGCGGCTGGACAAGACGCGGGTGCTGGCCAAGGAGTCGGTGTACGTCGCGTTCCCGTTCGCGGGCGACGAACCCAGGTTCCGGTACGACCGGCAGCAGGGCTGGATCGACCCGGCCGTCGACCACGCGCCCGGCGCCTGCCAGGAGTGGTTTACCACCCAGTACGGGGTGGTCGTCGACGGCACCGGGGGAGGGCCCGCGATCGTCTGGACGGCCGCGGACGCGCCGCTGTTCACCGCCGGCGACATCGTGCGCGGCGCCTGGCCGGAGCGCTTCGCTCCGCCGCGCGCCGCCGTGCTGTCCTGGGTGCTCAACAACTACTGGCCCACCAACACGCCGCCCGAACAGGACGGCACGCTGCACCTGCGGTACGCGTTCACCCCACTGCCCGCCTTCGATCCGGTGGCCGCCGCCCGGTTCGGCCGGGAGGTCCGCGCCGCACCGGCCGTGTCGCAGGTGACCCGGCTGGACAAGTTCGACACCGCACCAAGGCCGCTGCCGGCCTCCGGCGCGTCCCTGGTGGACCTCGACCTGCCCGATGAGATCCACGCCACCCTGGCCACCCCGAGGAACCGGCCGGGCCTGATGGTCCGGCTGCAGGACCTCGCCGGGCGGTCCACCACCGTCCACCCGCGACACCCCGCCGGTAGCGGCGGGGCGGCGCTGCTGTGCACCGCCGACGAACGACAGCTGCGCGCGCTGCCCGTCGACGGTACCGGCCGGGTCGCCATCGACCTGGGCGCCTGGCAGGTCGCCACGCTGATCCTGCACTGAGCGAGACAACACACCCCAAAGCGATTGGAGAAGGGCCGATGCGCGAAACCATGACCCGACGCCGGCTACTGGCCCTGGCCGGCGGCACCGCCGTCGCGGCCGGCGGGGCGAGCCTGCTCGCCGCCTGTGGCGGCTCGGCCGCGTCGTCCGGTTCCGACAACGGCGCGTCCAAGGTGACGCTGCCGCAGTACATCCGCTCCGAGGCGGTCAAGCCGGACGTGGCGGCCACCGACGACGGCGCCATGGCCGTCTACTACAACTACCCCCGCAGCCTGGTCAGCGCGGTCTCCGGCAAGCCCGGCGAGGGCGCCGGAGACGTCAATATCTTCACCAACATGTTCAACCCGGTCCCGCCCGGCGTCGGCAGCAACCGCTACTGGCAGGAGCTCAACAGCCGGATCGGGGCCAACCTGAAGGTAACCATGACGCCCGCCGGCGACTACCTCAACAAGCTGTCCACCGTCATCGCCGGCGGCGACCTGCCAGACAGCATGCTCATCTCGGCCAGCCTGGCCAACCGCTCGGACATCCTGGTCCGGCTCTGCGCCGACCTGACCGAGTTCGTTTCCGGCAGCGCCATCAAGGACTATCCCTCGCTGGCCAACATCCCGGCCGACGCGTGGGCCAGCACCATCTACGGCGGAACCATCCGGGCCATCCCGATCCCGCGGGCCGTCGAGGGCACCATCATGTTCTCCCGCGCCGACCTCATCCGCCAACGCGGCCTGAACCCGAACCCCGGCAGTTACCAGGAGTTCGTGGACCTCGCCAAGGGCCTGACCGACGCGAAGTCCAAGCGGTGGGCGTTCGGCGCCGTCAAGGGCGTCATCGTGTTCATCGGCAGCATGCTCGGCGTGCCCAACTCGTGGCGCGAGCAGGGCGGCAAGTTCACCTCCGAGTTCGAGACGCCCGAACGCAAGCGGGCCGTCGGGCTGGCCGCCGACCTGGCCAAGCAGGGCCTGTTCCACCCGGACGCGATGAGCAACACGCTCAACGTGCGCGACCTGTTCGGCAACGGGACCATCGCGTTCGACGCGGACGGGTACGCGGCCTGGGACCTGCTGGCCAACACGTACTCGGTGGAGGTCGGCGGCGTCCCGGAGCCCGGCTTCGACGGCGGGCAGGGCGTGCACCGGGCCGGCACCACCGCGTTCGCCATCACCGCCTTCAAAAAGGCCGACAAGGCGCGCGTCCAGCAACTGCTGCGCATCTGCGACTGGCTGGCCACCCCGCTGGGCACCAACGAGTACATGTTCCGCAAGTACGGCATCGAGGGCGTCCACTACACCTGGCAGAACGGGGCTCCGGTGCTCACCAAGCTCGGTCAGACCGAGGTGCAGCTGCCCCTGGAGTACGTCATCGACGCCCCCGACATCATCGGCCCCGGTCCGCGCGACCGGGTGGATACCCAGCGCGCGTACCAGTCCAAGGTGATCCCCAAGGTGCTGGCCAACCCCACCACCGGTCTCTACTCGGAGACCGCCGTGAACAAGGCCGGCGAGATCCAGAAGATCATCGACAGCGCCGAGCTGGACATCGTTTCCGGGCGTAAGCCGCTCGACTCCTGGGACGACGCGGTGGCCCAGTGGCGCCAGGCCGGCGGCGACCAGGTCCGCGCCGAGTACGAGAAGGCCCTGGCCAACCGGCCACGATGATGAGCGCCCTAGACACCCGTGCGGCCGGGCGGCGATCGCCCGGCACGCCGCCCGCCACCCACCCCGAACCGAGGGCGGCCCGGCGCCAGTCGTCCTGGCAGCGGTTCAAGCGGGACCGTTTCCTGCTGCTGCTCGGCCTGCCCGGGGTGCTCGCCGTGCTGCTGTTCCACTACATACCGCTGATCGGCGACATCATCGCCTTCAAGGACTACCGGCCCTACCTGACCATCTGGGAATCGGCCTGGACGGGCCTTTCGAACTTCGGGGTCATCTTCAACGGGGACCCGGCGTTCCTCAACGCCCTGAAGAACACGCTGATCATCTCGTTGCTGCAGATCGTGCTGGTCTTCCCGGTGCCGATCGGGTTGGCGCTGCTGCTCAACAGTTTGCTCGGCGAGCGCATCAAGCGGTTCGTGCAGTCCATCCTGTACCTGCCGCACTTCATGTCCTGGGTCATCGTGGTGGCGCTGTTCCAGCAGATGCTGGGCAACGCCGGCGTCTACAACACCTGGGCGGGCTCGCACGGCCTGCCGACGCTGCACATCATCGGCAACACCCACCTGTTCTACGTCCTCATCACGTCGCAGGTCATCTGGAAGGACGCCGGCTGGAGCACCATCATCTTCCTGGCCGCCATCTCCCGGGTCGACCTGGAGTTGCTGGAGGCGGTCGCGGTCGACGGCGGCGGCCGGCTGCGCCAGCTGTGGCACGTCACCCTTCCGGCCATCCGGTCGGTCATCGTGCTGCTGCTGATCCTCAAACTCGGCGACGTGCTCACCGTCGGCTTCGAGCAGATCTTCCTGCAGCAGGCGCCAGTCGGTCAGCAGGCATCCGAGGTGCTCGACACCTACGTCTACAACCACGGCATCGTCGATGGGGACTGGGGCGCCGCGGCGGCGGTCGGTCTGGTCAAGGGGCTCGTCGGAGCCGCCCTGGTGCTGACCGCCAACAAGGTGGCTCACCTGTTCGGCGAGAGGGGAGTCTACGCGTCATGGTGACCCAGGCCCTGCCCGGCTCCCAGGCGCGCCGGATGCAGACCATCAACGGCACCCGCCCACCCGGCCTCGGCATCCGCGGGCTCAAAGGCATCGTGCTGCTGATCTGCTGCGCCCTGGTGGTGGTGCCGTTCATCGCGGTCGTCGCCACCTCGCTGGCCGACCAGCGACAGATCACCGAGGCCGGCGGGTACGTGCTGTGGCCGCACCACCCGACGCTGGCCGCGTACCAGGCCATCTTCCGCGGTGGCGTGGTGACCCGGGCGTTGCTCGTCTCGGTCGGCATCACCGCGGTCGGCGCGGCCCTGTCGGTGACCGTGGTGGCGCTGCTGGCCTACTCGCTGTCCCGGCCCGGCACCTGGGGACAGCGCTCGGTGCTCATGCTGATCCTGTTCACCATGCTGTTCAACGCCGGCATCATCCCCAACTACCTGCTCATCAAGCAGCTCGGGCTGGTCGACTCGTACTGGTCGCTGATCTTGCCCACCCTGGTGTCGGCGTTCCAGGTCATCATCATGCGCGCCTTCTTCCTCGAGGTACCCACGGAAATCATCGACGCCGCGCGCATCGACGGCGCCAACGAGCTGCAGATCCTCACCCGCATCATGCTGCCCGTCTCCAAGGCGGTCATCGCGGTCGTCGCACTGTTCAACGCGGTCGCCTACTGGAACGCGTTCTTCAACGCGGTCCTGTACATCAACTCCAGCGAAAAGTGGCCGCTGCAGCTCGTGCTGCGCACCTACGTGGTGAACAACGCGGCGGTGGGCGGCGACCTGCCCGGCGAGGTCCTGCCGCCACAGCACTCGTTGCAGATGGCCATCCTCGTCGTGTCCCTCGTCCCGATCTGCCTGGTCTACCCCTTCCTGCAGCGCCACTTCGCCAAGGGCGTCGTCGTCGGCGCGGTGAAGGGCTGAACGAACTCTCGGTTGTTCTCCCGCTCTCCTGCCGACAAAGGAGCACGAATGAACACACCCATCAGCCGCCGCGCGTCCCTGGCCGGCCTGGCCGGCGCGGTCACCGGCGGAGCCCTGCTGGCCACCGGCCCGGCATCCGCCGCACCGGCCAAGCCCAAGCCGAAGCCGGCGTCGGCCGCAGACCTCGCCGCCATGGCCACCGTCGCCACCGTGGCCGACCTGCGCACCACTCCCGGAGCCGCCGACGGCCAGCAGGTCCAGCTGCTCGGGTACGCCGCGCAGACCCCGGGGCGCGGCGGCGGGACCCTGCACTGGGACGCGGACGCCACCGAGGCCGACGACGGCGGTACCGTGTTCGCCGTCACCGGCGTGGCCACCGGGCGGTGGAAGCGCCCCTACGCCGCACACCTCGACCTCACCTGGTTCGGCTGGACCGGACTCGGCGACGGCGACGACGGCCCGAAGGTACGGGCGGCGATCGCGGCCCTGCCCGAGGGTGGGGTCATCGAGGCCGGCCCGGGCATCGTCCGGATCGCCAGCACCGTGCGGGTGGCCAGCGTGCCGATCGTGTTCCAGGGCGCCGGGCACACCGACGACCTCAACTACGCCACCCAGTACCTGGTGGCCACCGGGACCGGTGACGGGTTCGTGCTCGCCGGGGTGCACGGCGGTGGCTTCCGCGACCTGGCGATGCGCGGCGAGAATCTGACCGGTGGCTTCTTGATCCGCACCGAGGCCAACGGCACCACCGGCAACTACATGGTGGACTTCAGCAACGTCCGGTTCCGCGACGGGTACAACGGGATCGCCCTGCGCGCCTGCAACACGTTCCGGTTCCGCGACTGCGTCTGGAACGGGTTCACCGGCCAGCAGGTCATCCTGTTCAACGGGGTTGGCGACACCACCCGCGCCGACCCGATCGAGTTCGTGCAGTGCGCCATTTCCGCCGGCTCCGGCCACGACAACACCGACAACGTCGTCATCGACGGGCTCGGCGGCTCCACCAAGTTCATCGCGACGGCGATCCTGTTCGGGCGCAACGGACTCTGGATGCGCAACACCACCGGCCAGACCATGCCCAAGTTCGTGTACTTCGAGGGCGGCGGGTTCGAAAACGGCAAGGGCACCCCGGTGCTGCTCGACGCCGGGGCGCAGATGCAGATCACCAACACCTACATCTCCTGCGACGGCGAGCAGGACGACATCCGGATCAACCCCGGCTTCACCGGCAGTGCCACGATCAGCAACTCCATCATCCGGGGCACCGGCCGCAACGGCATCGACATCGGCTCCACCCGGGTGACCGTCACCGGGTGCCTGATCGGCAACAACGGCCGCACCGCCAACGCGGCGTTCGCGCGGACCATCACGAACGCGGCCGCGAACCCGGACGGGAAGGTACGCCTGACCACCGCCGCCGCCCACGGATGGGAGACCGACGACCGAATCTCGATCCAGGGGGTCGCCGGCACCACGGAGGCCAACGGCAAGTGGGGTATCACGGTCGTCAACGACACTCAGTTCGACCTGCCCGAAGTGGCGTTCGCGCACGTCTACGCGGGTGCCGGCACGGCGTTTCGCAACGGTGCGGGCATCAACATCCGCGAGAGCGCCTCGCGTGTAGTCGTGGTGGGCAATGCGATCGGCTCACTCGCCGACGGGGTCAACCGCCAGGACTACGGGGTGGTCAGCGCCGCCTCGGACGTGTTGGTGGCCGACAACGACCTGGACGGCAACACCGTCGGCCCGTACGAGATTCTCGGCACCGCGACCGCGCAGACCCGCTTCGCCGGCAACAAGGGCGTCGACCAGGTCGACGGGTGGCTCACGGCGAGCGTGGCCGGCGCGATCGCCGACGGCGGCTACGACTTCCCGAGCATGCTCTACCTGGACGGCCAGCGGATCCAGGTGACCCGGGTGACCCGCAAGCTGGGCGCCGGCACCTGCACGGTGGAGCTGGTCGCGGGCGGCACGGGCGCCGGCGCGCTTTCCGCGACCTCGACGCTGCAGACCACCAAGGTGTCCGCGCCGTCCGCAGTGGACGGTGCGTCCGGCGCGAAACGGCTGCAGGTACGGGTCGCGGGCGCCACGGGCGCGAGCGACCTTGAGGTCCAGTTCGGGTACCAGACGCTCGGCTGACTCTGGCCGGGTCCGGCCCGATCGCGACTCCGGCCAGATGGGGTCCGGCCGGCCGCCCTTGGGTGGCCGGCCGGAACGGCGATGGGTTCACGGCGTTCCGCCGGAGCGGCCGGCATCATAGAGTGGCGTCCATGAGACGGGGTGGCTTCAGCTATGACGTCCGCGCGCGGTGCCGGCTCGATGAGGCCGTGGCGCTGATGGCCGACGTGCCCCGGATCGCGGCCGTGCATCCGCTGGCCGTCCAGGCGCGGGAGCTCCCGCCGCCACCGGGCGCCCTGCGCCGCACGGCGATCACCTCCCGGCTCGCGCTGGGTCCGCTGCGCTTCCACATCACGTACCAGGCCGACGTGCTGTCGGTGACCGAGGACGAGGTGGTCACCGTGGCGCGGCAGCGCCCCGCCACCACCCTGCGCAACCACACTCGGCTGCGCGAGGACGGCGACGGTGAGGTGCACCTCCACGTCGAGATCACCTTCGAGTCGCCGTACCTGCTGTTCCCGTACGGATTCCGCCAGGCGCAGTATGCGCACCGGGGTCTGGCCCGGGGGATCAAGGCAGTGCTCGAGGGCGGCACCGGGCGCCCCGCGTAACGGGGCGGCAAGCAGACGCACGTGGGGCCACGGCGCGAACCGCGGCCCCGCGTCGTGCGACCGCCGCCCGGGGAGGCGGGCGGGCCCTCACACCAGCGCGGCCGCCTTGCGCAGCAACACCGACCGCTCCCGGGCGTTGCGGCACAGTCGGGCGGCGAGTTCCAGTTCACCCCGGGCCTCGGCGGTCCGGCCCAGCCGGCTGAGCAGTTCGCCGCGCACCGTTGGCAGCAGGTGCGAGCCCGACAGCCGATCGGAGGCGACCAGTTCGTCCACAATGGCCAGTGCCTTGTCCGGTCCGTTCGCCATCGCGACGGCCACGGCCCGGTTGAGTTCGACGACGGGCGAGGGGGCCACGCGCCCGAGCGCCTCGTAGAGGATCACGACGCGCTCCCAGTCGGTCTCCGGCACCGAGGACGCCGTCGCGTGGCAGGCGGCAATCGCGGCCTGCAGCCCGTACGGCCCGAGCCCGTGCCCGACCGTCGTTGCCCGGCCGAGCGCGCCCAGCCCGCGGCGGATCGCCGACCGGTCCCATAGGCGACGGTCCTGGTCCTCCAGGAGCACCGGCTCGCCATCGGGCCCGGTGCGGGCCGGAAACCGTGCGGCGGTGAGCTCGAACAGGGCAAGCAGCCCATGCACCTCGGGCTCCTCGGGCAGCAGCGCGGCCAGCATCCGGGCCAGTCGGATCGCCTCGTACGCGAGGTCGGGGCGCAGCAGTAAGTCACCGGTCGTCGCGGTCGAGCCCTCCGTGAAGATCACGTAGAGCGCGCTGCACACCCCGCCGAGCCGCTCGCGCCGCCTCTCGATCGGTGGCAGCTCGAACGGCACGCCCGCGGCGGCGATAGTCTTCTTCGCCCGCGAGATCCGTGCCTGAACCGTCGGCACCGGCACGAGGAACGCCCGGGCGATCTCCTCGCTCGACAGGCCGCCGACCACGCGCAGAGTCAGCGCCACGCGGGCCTCGGGTGAGAGCACCGGGTGGCAGGCCACGAACATCAGCGCGACGATGTCATCGTCGACCCGGTCGGGGTCCCATGGCGGGTCGTCCGTCCGGTCCGGCGGGGCCGCCGCGCCCGAACTCGCCTCGCCCTCGGCGAGCTGACCGGCGAGCATCGAGTACCGCTCGTTGAGCGCCGACCGGCGGCGGAAGCTGTCGATGGCGCGTCGCCGCGCACTCGTGAGCAGCCAACCCACCGGGTTCGTCGGCGCGCCGTCACGCGACCAGGCGACGAGCGCCTCCGCAACCGCCTCCTGCGCGACGTCCTCGGCGAGCGCGAAGTCCCCGGTGTAGCGGGCCAGGGCGCCGATGATCCGGGCGGACTCGATCCGCCAGACCGCCTCGACGGCCCGCCGCGCCGGCTCCGTGCTCGGCGGGCCGTCCTCGGCCTTGTGGGTCAGAGCTGGCCGGTCCGCTCGCGCCACGCCCGCTCCTTGATGATCCACTCGTTGTCCTGAGGGAATTCGTCGATGCTCGGAACGCGGCGGACCTCGCATTTCGTGCCGGAAACCGCCGGGAGTCGCCGGGCCCACTCGATCGCCTCCTCCTTCGAGGCCACGTCGATCACGTAGAAGCCGCCGAACAGCTCCTTCGTCTCGCCGTACGGGCCGTCGGTGACCACCGGCGTCTCGCCGCTGAAGTCGACCACCACACCCTGGGCCGGGTCGTCCAGGCCCTCGGCGGCCACGAGCACGCCGGCCCGGATCAACTCCTCATTGAAACGACCCACCGTCTCAAGCATCTGCTCGAACGGCGTCTCCATCATCTCCTTCATGGATTCGTCCGTCCCACGCATGATCAACATGTACTTCGCCATCTTCTGTCTCCCTCTCGCCGGTCGCCTCGGGACCTTCACCCCCAGGTCGAACGGGACGGCCGCGGATCGACACGGCGAACCTACGAGCCGGATAATTTTTTGGACCGACGCCCCCAGCCGTCGCCGGCGATCAACCCATCGCGGACACCGGGTGCCTCGGTGAGCGCGCGTCGATCGAGGCTAGCACCCCCTCTTCGGACCGGTAGCGACGAGTTTCCCCTGGTGAGAGACGTGATCCGCGAGCGGCTCGGAACTCGAATAAGGCAGCCGCTGGCTCGCTCGTGCCGGTCTGACTACGGTGGGTCGATGCGTGAAACGGCAGCGGAACTGAATCGGCTCCAGATCCTGCTCGACGCCTCCCTGTCCCGCTCCACCGCCCACCTCCGCTCGATCATGACCGGGCGCACCCTGCGCGCGGAGCGGCTCACCCAGGTACTGACCGGCATGTGCACGCTCACCCTCTCCACCGTGACCGCGAAGGGGGAGCCGCGGATCAGCGGCGTGGACGGGCACTTCCTGCACGGCGAGTGGCACTTCGGCACGGCGCGCGGCGCCGCCAAGGCCCGCCACCTCGCCGCCCGCCCCTCCGCCAGCGTCGCTCACCTGCGCGGCGACGAGTTGGGCGTGTTCGCCCACGGCACCGTGGAGATTCTCAACCCGGAGCGCGGCGAGCCGGCCGCAGACTGGCCGGACGTGCTCGCGTACCTCAAGGACTTCTACGGCGACGACGCCTTCGACTGGGACAACGACACGGTCTTCTACCGGCTGCACCCGCACTGGATGACCGCCTACGCTGCCGATATCGCCAAGCTCACCGGACCGGCCAGCTGACCCGGGTCTCGCGGCGCGAAGCCATCGTGGTTTTTTCGTAGAGAAACGTTGCCGGCTATGGCGCAGCGGCATTCCGGCTGTTGTGATCGAAATTGGATCCGACACCGAGGATCCGCGGGCACGAAAAGGATTTGAGATGTCCCTGGGGTTGGCGAGCTCGATACTCGCGGTTGCCGTGGGTGTGGTGGCGGCCGTCGCGTCGACCACCGCGGCACGTGCCCAGCCGCGGACGCACCCCGCGGCCCGGCGTCGGGTAGCGCTCCCGGGCGCCAGCCGTGCCGGCGCCCGCTCGGACCGCCGGCCGGTGCCCGCCTGGCCGGACGCGTGATCCGACGGCGCACGTACTGACTAAATCGCACATTCCGAATAGGGCGCGGACCGCGCTGGCGCCGTCGACCACGCACCCCGCGTGAGTCCCGCTCGCGCCGGTCCCGCCCGGCGAACAGCTTGGTGGTGCTGGCTTGCGTCGCTATCTGTTTCCCAGCGCGGGTGTTCCTGGCGTTGTCATTCCGGCCCGTCGGCCGCTGCGGACCTCATCACCGTCCTCAATGGACAGTCGGGGTGGCCGGCCCGGCGTCAGAACGCACCACCCATCGCGCCGCCGGCTCGCGGCCGCCGACCGGATGGTGCGGCAATGAGCTCCTACCTGTCTGTCGGCAACGGCGGGCCGGACGCCGCCATCGACGCCGCGCTGCGGGTGAAGTCCGAGGGCGACGACCTCGCCGAGGTCGTGCGCGCCCTGCGGGACGCGATCGAGCGGATCGAGCAGCAGCGGCCGTGGGGCGACGGCGACGAGTGCGCCAGGGCCTTCGAGTCCAACTACCTGAAGCCCACGGCCGGCAGCGGGACGCCCGCCAACGAGGCGGTCAAGCAGTGCCTCGTCGACAGCGGCCCGTCACTGTCCCGAATCGGCAGCACCGTCGTCCAGGCCATGCTGAAGTTCAGCATCACCGACGTCGACGGCGGAAACCTCATCAAGCAGACGATGTCCGCCTGAGGCGCATCGAACACCGGCTGACGAAAGGAGGCTAGGTGCCCGCCGGCGCTGTCGTCGACGACGTACTCGACCCGATCCTTGAATGGTTCCGCGAGTTCGAGTCGTACGTGCCCGGCGTGTTCGGACGCGTGTTGGGCTGGCTGATCGACATCCCGCACGCCAAGGAGCTCGGGATGTACGACCTGGCCGACGCGTACGGCCATGCGATGCAAGTGCTGGACGAGCACTGTGGCCGCCTCTCCTCGCTGTCGCAACCCATTGCGGAGGCGTGGAGTGGCGGCTCGGCGGCCGACTACGGGCAGACGTACGCCGAGTACGTCAACCAGGTCAACAACACCGTGCAATCACTGGGCGAGATGCGGGATCTGGTGCGCAGCGCCGGCCTCGAGATCGAGATGACGAAGTTCATGGCGGCGGTCAACCTGTACATGCTCGCCGACGCCATCTTCTCGATCCTGGCCACCGCGTGGCTCACCTTCGGCCTGTCCACCATCGCCGCGCCCGCGGCGGAGGCGACCTGCGAGGCCGGCATCAAGGCGGCGGCCAGAGACCTGGTGGGCAAGCTGCTCAGCAAGAAGTTCACCGCGGAGTTGGGTAACTTCGCCAAGCTGCTCGGAGACAAGGCGCTGCCGGCGGCCCTGAAACCGGCCGCCACCGACGCGTTGACCACCGGCGCCGCGGACGCCGGGGAGGCTCTGCTCACCGACGCCAGCGCGGATGCGCTCACCGACGCCGGCGCGGATGCGCTCACCGACGCCGGCGCGGATGCGCTCACCGACGCCGGCGCGGATGCGCTCACCGACGCCGGCGCGGATGCGCTCACCGACGCCGGCGCGGA